>DASVSM010000314.1:0-7306 GCA_036388115.1 Flavisolibacter sp. | reverse complement strand
GAAACCCATCCTATGTTTGATTTTGTAACTTTTAGGTGATATAAGAATGTGGGCAGCAGGAGTAAGACTTAGAAGCCTGTATAGCCTTTTAGAGCTAGTCTAACATGATAGTCCCCTGCTGCCTTTACTTTTCATTCCGAACAGTTCAACTGAGCACGGCTGGCAGGCCTATAGCTCGCATGAATTAGGATAGCTGGAAAGAGAAGTAAATACCACATCCTTTCTAACATGTAAACCAAATCTACAAATGAAATCGCAAACCCTTGTTGCAGGCATTGATGTCTCTAAAGACACTTTAGACATTTACTTCAATAGTGAAGCAGGAAAAGAGCACTACCTGAAAGTAGCTAATGATGCAAGTGGACACACTGCAATTTTACAAAAGCTGGGCACCTTCAGGACATATGTTTTGGAAGCCACCGGACCTTATTACCTCCGCCTTGCTTTTACTTTGAAAACTGCAGGGGCGGATGTGCGGGTGGAAAACCCAATTGCTGTGAAACGCTTTATTCAAATGCAATTGGAGAGAAACAAATCCGATAAAAAGGATGCTCGTTGGCTCTACCGCTATGGCTTGGAAAGAGAAGCTGCAATTTGGAACCTACCTACCGAACAAAGCCTCAAATGCACGGCCATTATGGCTTCCATAGATTTGTTTACCCGGCAGATCACGCAAACTACCAATCAATTGCATGCCCTAGAAGAACTACCCGTGGTTGATAAAGCAGTGAAGAAAAGCCTCCAAAAAATTAAGCTCACCTTGCAGAGCGAAGTATTGAAACTGGAAAAGCTCCTCCAAGAATATTTAAGAGAATGGAACGGCGAGCAGCTTAAAAATATCACTTCTATTCCAGGCCTTGGCAAAAGAGCGGTAGCGCTACTCATTGTTTACACGGACGGTTTTACCAAAATAAAAAATCATCGCCAACTCATTGCCCTGGCGGGGCTAGCGCCAAGAGAACATACCAGTGGATCATCAGTACGTGGCAGAAAAGGAATTTGTAAAATGGGCAATGGACATTTAAGAAATGTACTGTACATGTGCAGCCTCTCAGCAATCAAACACAACGTGGCTTGCAAAGATCTTTATGAACGCTTGAAAGCTGCCGGAAAAAGAAGTAAAGTAGCACTCATCGCCGTTTGTAATAAGCTTCTAAAACAAGCCTTCGCCATTGCAACAAAAGGAACCACCTATCAACCTACTTACAACAGCAGTTTACACTAAAATTTCTTTTGGTTTGTAACACAGTTCATGTTAGCCGCACACGACATACAGTGGTGCAGACGAAAAAAGTATTTTGTACTTTCCTTTAAGTTCCAGCACTTTTAAATTCTAAAAGAAGGTTTTTGTCTATGTCATAAAACTCACAAGCATATTCTCCTTTTAAGATGGCAAATGCTCTTTCTATTTTAGCGATATTAGGTTTGTCAAATATTACTGCTCCATTTATTAAAAGGTCGTCGGAGGCTGTTTGAGTCAAAATAAAATCTGACCACTCATTACTAAGTTTCCACTCACCCCAAGCCGAACATTTAGCTGACCAGCCTGAATTTGCAAATATGTTTGCAACAACATCAACAGAAACACCATTGATACAAGAATAAAAATTATTGAAGTCAGGAATTTTGCTATTCATCTTTTCGTGTACTGAGAGAGATTGAAACTTTTGCGGCTAACAGTTATTATGCGCGTCTTTTGAGACGCGTATTTTTGTTACCAATTTCTGCAACTTATTTGAAAGCAGCAAATTACGGACGCGTTTTCGTGTTATTCAATTTACTCTGACGATTGAAATAGGCAATTCCAATAACAAAGAAACGCGTCTTTTCCTTCCGTTTGCTTTTATTCCTGCAAAAAAGACCAGGTGAGGATTCCTCCGCAAGAGGGATGGCAGTGGAAAGCCCGGTGAAGCCATTCGGCAGGCTCACTGTGACTAGCCGCAGCTTAGCATCTGTGCCGGACTTGCAACGAACAGCCCGACCCGTAGCGAAGCCCTGGCCTCTGTGCATAGCTGTGAAGGGGCTTGCCTCAATTAATCCTGAATGGACTAACAAGGAATGACGAAGACAGAAAGGCCGAAACACCCTCCTGATTTTGCATTTCATACGCAACCGCCGAACACCAAAACATGCTATCTTACGAACCTAAAAATTACACCACCTGAGAGAAGGCCTCTTCATAAAAAAGAACAAAGCCCGCTGGGAAAAGATACAGCAGGGCATCAGTACCGATGCAGATGAAACCGCAAAAGATTTTGTGCAGCTGGTAGATGACCTGAGCTATGCAAAAACGTTTTACCCTTCCAGCCGGGCAACCAGATACATCAATTCACTTGCTTCTAAAATTTACCTGGGCATTTACCAGAACCGGAAGGAAGAGAGTAACCGCCTTTTCCGTTTCTGGAAATACGATGTGCCACTGACGGTTTACAAACACTGGCGCATCATGCTGTTCTGTTTTTTTATTTTCTTCCTTTTTTATACAGTTGGTTTTTTTACGGCCAAACACGATCCGGCCTTCATCCGGCAGGTGTTTGGCAACAGCTATGTAAACGAAACCGAAGACAATATCCGCAATGGCAACCCCTTCGGTATTTACCAGGGAGGCAACGAATTTTTTATGTGGATCTACATCATGATCAACAACATCATCGTGTCTTTTGTGGCTTTCGGCAAAGGCCTGATCCTTGGTTATTTCTCGCTTGAGAATCTTGGGCAGGAGTCCATGCGGGTGGGTGTTTTTCATTACATGTTTTTTGCCAAAGGGCAGGGGCTTGGGTTTGTGCTGGCAGTAATGATCCACGGTTTGCTGGAACTGACGGCCATTGTGATGGCCTGCGCCGCCGGCGTGGTGATGGGTACCTCTTATCTTTTCCCCGGCACCCGCAGCCGGCTTGATGCTTTTAAAGAGGGCACAAAAGATGGTGTGAAGATCGTTGTCGGGCTCATGCCGGTATTTATTGTCGCCGCTTTTTACGAAGGCTTCGTTACGCGGCATTACAAGATGCCTTTAGCATTGAACCTGCTGATCCTGCTGTCGTCGGCCGCCTTTGTGATCTATTATTTTATTCTTTATCCCATCCGGTTAAAGCAAGGAGAGAAGAAGGCCCATGCGTAGTAATTATCGCTTTATATGGATGCTTTTTTTGCTGCTTTCTGCCTTTGCGGTTTTTGCACAGGAAGAAGAGGGTGAGCGTTCCGGTACGATTCAGGTGCAGCCGGCAGAGGAAGAAACAAGCTTTAACAGGGTAGCGCAAACCAAACCCGTAGACCTGCGAAAAATGCCCTCGGACAAAATAGAAGAACTGAAAAAAGAAGACGAATACTGGTATGCTAACCGCAAACCGGAAAAAGCAGTACAGCCAAAAGAGGCAGCGCCGGTTGGTGGCTGGTTTCTCAATCTTTTGTGGATCGTGGTTTTAGTTGTTTTCATCGGGGCAGTGGTGTGGTACCTGGCTTCCAGCAATGTAAACCTGTTCCGAAAGCCAAGCCGCGAGATTGTTGATGAAACCACTGACGAAGGGCTGGCCGACGACATCTTTTCCATCAGTTACGAAAAAGAAATTCAGAAGGCGGTGGCAGCGGGCAATTACCGGCTTGCCATCCGGCTTTGGTACCTCAGCACGTTAAAAGAACTCGCCAACAGGCAGATCATTGATTACCGGCACGAGAAAACAAACAATGATTATGTAAACACCTTGCACGGCACCCGCTACTACCGTGATTTTTTCCGCCTCACAAGAAATTTTGAATACACCTGGTACGGACAGTTTGCATTGTCCCCCGAAGCATACAAAATGATGCAAAGCGATTTTTCCACTTTCAAAACCGGATTACGCGGATGAAGAAAGCAGGCCCATATATCGTTGGCGGGGTCATCCTGTTGCTGCTGGTAATGCTTATGGTTTCCACCAAAGGAACCAACCGTCGATTTGATGAAACGGTTACGCTACGGGAATCCGACAGGATACCCTATGGAACAAGGGTGGCAAGGGAGCTCCTTCCCTCTTTTTTTCCGGAAGCCAGGTTCCCGTTCGACCGGAAGTATCCGGGTATCTGGGACAGCATTGAAACCTACCGGTCGAACCAGGCAGTGATTTTGATTGCCGATTATTTTGAAGCGGACCGCGAAGAACTGGAAAGCCTCTCGGATTTTGTAGGGCGGGGCAATTATGTTTTCCTGATTGCAAGAAATGCGTCTGATGATCTGTCTTCATTTTTCCGCTTTGGTTTGCACAGTGAATTTTCTTCATATTATGGACTCCAGGAAGACAGCCTGCAGGTGAAACTGGAACAGCCCGCATTTCAAACCACTGGCCTCTATACCTATCCGGGACGGAAATACGAAAGCTATTTCACTTCCTTGGACTCAGTTCATACAACTGTTCTCGGTACAAACGACAAAGGCTTCGCCAACTTTATCCGCATGGATAAAGGCAGCGGGAGCTTTTTTGTTCACACGGCCCCGCTGGCCTTCAGCAATTATTTTATCCTGCATAAGAACAACAGTGCCTATTATGAAGCGGCCATTTCGGTGTTGCCGAAACACGTCAACACCGTGCTGTGGAACGAATATTTTCTGGAGAAGCCCCGGCAGAACAACAGCAACCGCAATCCAAACTGGCTGGCAACGCTGTTCAGTTATCCGTCCTTCAAATGGGGCCTGCTGATTGCCGCGTTTACCCTGGTGCTTTTTGTTTTGCTGGGCATGCGCAGAAGGCAGCGCATAATTCCGCCATACGAACGGCCGAAGAATGATTCGCTGGACTTCGTAAAAACGCTTGGACGGCTTTACTACGACCGGAAGGACCACAAAAATCTGGCGGGTAAGATGGCAGCTTACTTCCTTGAGCATGTCCGCTCAACGTTCAAACTGCCAACACATACACTGGATGACACCTTTGTAATGTCGCTGCATTTCAAAAGCGGCTATCCCGAAAAAGAAACACGGGATATCATCGACAATATTCATCACATCAATACATCGTACGCAATCACGGATAAAGAATTATCCCATTTTCATAAGCAGTTGGAATTGTTTTATCAAAACACGTAAAATGGAAGAGCAACAAATATTTGAGCAACGTACAGACCTCACACAATTGAACGAAGCCGTACAAAATGTGCGTCAGCAGATAAAGAAGATCATTGTCGGGCAGGACGAGATGGTGAAACTGATCATCACGGCCCTGCTGGCAGATGGACACGTATTGATTGAAGGGGTTCCCGGTGTAGCTAAAACGCTAACAGCAAAACTGGTGGCCCGCTCACTGGCGGTCGGTTTTTCCCGCATCCAGTTTACGCCGGATATGATGCCGTCCGACGTGTTAGGTACGCCGGTGTTCAATCCAAAAGAAGGAACCTTTGATTTCAAGCGTGGACCGCTCTTCAGCAATATTGTGCTCATTGATGAAATTAACCGTGCGCCGGCAAAAACGCAGTCCGCTTTGTTTGAAGTAATGGAAGAAAAACAAATTACGGTGGACGGAAAGACCTACCAGATGCAACCGCCTTTTATGGTATTGGCAACACAAAACCCGATAGAGCAGGAGGGCACTTACCGGTTGCCGGAGGCGCAACTCGACCGGTTTCTTTTTAAAGTATTGGTGCCTTATCCCAGTGAAACCGAGGAGCTGGAAATCCTGAACCAGTTTCACCGCATGGGCAATACCGATGTGATGTCAGTTGTGCAATCGGTGTTGCATGGCGACACCATTGTGCGTATCCGCAAAGTGGTCAAAGACATTGTTGTCGACAGCCGCCTGCTTTCGTTTATTGCAAGGCTGGTCCATCAAACCCGTAATAACAAATCCATTTACCTGGGTGCCTCGCCCAGGGCATCGCTGGCCATCATGAATGCGTCTAAAGCCATGGCTGCTATCAATGGCCGCGACTTTGTGACCCCCGACGATATACTGGAGGTAACAACGCCCATTCTGCGCCACCGTATTATTCTTTCGCCGGACAAAGAAATGGAAGGTGTGAGCGAGGACAACGTGATCAAACAAATCATTCAATCGCTTGATATACCCCGCTGATGTCCAGGAACCCTCTTCACTTTTGGGATAACACGTCGTTTTACCTCCACCGGAAAGTATTTCACATCTGCTATGGGATAGCTGCTCTTTTTGTTCTTTCTTTTTTTGTGCCTGCACTGCAAACGGTAGCTATTTTCCTTTTGCTGGCAGTGGGAGTACTGGTGCTGGTCGATACGGTTTTGTTGTACCAGAAAAGGGGGCTTTGGGCAGAGAGGATGGTGCCGCAAAGGCTAAGTAATGGCGATGAAAACAAAGTGGTCGTTCAACTGGAGAACAGCTACCGGTTCAATGTGCTATGTGATATCATTGAAGAACTTCCTGTGCAGTTGCAGGAAAGGGCATGGGAGAAACAGTTGCAGGTGAAAGAGGGTGCTACGGAAGAAATAATTTATTATGTGAAGCCGGTTGAAAGGGGGGAGTATCATTTTGGCCATGTGAACGTATATGCCAACGGGCCGCTTGGTTTTGTAAAGCGGCGTTTTATTCTGGCGGAAGAACAAACTGCAAAGGTTTACCCGTCCTACTTACAGATGCGCCGTTTTCAACTGCTTGCTGTTGCTAACAAATTTGCCGAAGCTGGTGTTAAGCGTATGCGCAAACTAGGGCACAGCATGGAGTTTGAACAGATCAAGGAATACGTTCCCGGCGATGATTACCGCACCATTAACTGGAAGGCCACTGCCCGTAAAGGTGACCTGATGGTGAACAACTTTACCGATGAACGCAGCCAGCAGATCTATTGCTTGGTCAATAAAGGGAGGGTCATGAAGATGCCTTTCCAGGGAATGACCTTGCTTGACTATGCTATCAATTCTTCCCTTGTTTTATCGAGTGTGGCCTTGCAAAAGCAGGACAGGGCAGGGCTGATTTGTTTTGGAAAAGAGATTGATGCCTTTGTGCCGGCTGATAAAAAGCCGACGCAGATCAACAATATTCTTGAATCGCTGTATAAGCAGGAAACGGATTTCCTGGAGCCTGACCTGGAGAAACTTTTTTCCGTTGTCCGTAACCGTATCACCCACCGGAGTTTGCTGGTATTATTCACCAACTTTGAATCATTTGACAGTCTGGAAAGAGTGCTGCCTTCTTTAAAAAAGCTTGCCCACTATCACCTGCTGATGGTTGTCTTTTTTGATAACACGGAATTAAAATCACTCATTGAATCGAAAGCCTCTACAATCGAGGATATCTACATCAAAACCATTGCAGAAAAATACCGCTACGAAAAACAACTAATTGTAAAAGAGTTACAGAAGAACGGCATTGTT
>DASVSM010000313.1:0-2479 GCA_036388115.1 Flavisolibacter sp. | reverse complement strand
ATGCTCTCCAAAGTTGCCACCTTCATACGACTGGATGCCTTCATTTTGTGCTACCTGAAATTGGGGTTGCATATAACCGCTGAAATGCAGGTTTTCGAAACGCCGCACCGTTGTTACCACGGTATCGCGAATGAATAGCGTGGAATCATAATCGGATAAAAAGCGTTGTGCCTTTGCTATAAAGGGGAAACAATTTAATAACAGCACCAATCCAAAAACACCGGCAACCTTTGTTGGCATATATTATGAAGCAATTGAGCTTGCAAAGCAAGGGAAAAAAAGGGTGCCATATTAAGTAATCATTAATTTTTTGTTACCAAACCGGCTCTGCACAGAAGAAACTAATTTCGCCCAACATTTAAAGTCAACAGTATGAACATCTTCGCAAAGTTTCTGGCCCCTAAGAACAAGATATTCTATGAGCTATTTGAAAAAAGTGCCGACAATGTAAAACACATGGGTGCCCTGCTTTTTCAGGTTGTTCAGGAGCCTGATTTCGATAAACGCCAGAGCCTGATCTCTAAAATGGAAGATGTGGAGCATGCCAATGATGAACTAACACATAGCCTGTTCACCGAGCTGGGAAGAAACTTTATCACTCCATTCGACCGCGAAGACATTCACTACCTGGCCTCTGCGCTTGATGATGTAGCGGATTTTGTTTTTGCTTCTGCCAAAAAAATAAATTTCTACCGCGTTAATCCCAACAACGACATTGGTCTTCATAAGTTGGCAGAGATCGTTGTTCAAAGTACAAACGAGGTACGGAAGGCTGTAGGCGAGTTACGCAACATGAAAAACATGCGGCTCATTACGGATTCATTAGTCAAGATCAACAGCTTGGAAAATGAGGCCGATGACATATTTGACATGAGTATTGAACGCCTTTTTGCCACTGAGCCCGACGCTAAGGAAGTAATTAAGAAAAGAGAAATCTATCAGGTGCTCGAAACCGCCACCGACAAGTGCGAAGATGCTGCCAATGTTATTGAATCAATTATTGTTAAATACGCATAAGAATATACTAATGTGAAGATTTGAAAATTTGAAAATGAATGGAGACAGGGAATCCGGGAATGATTGATAGCCATTTTCAAATTTTCACATTTGCTAATTTTCAAATTTCTCCATGACCTTTATTATCGTTATCATAATTCTGGCTTTAATCTTCGATTACATTAACGGCTTTCACGATGCTGCCAACTCCATTGCCACTGTTGTTTCTACAAAAGTTCTAACGCCTTTTCAGGCTGTTATATGGGCAGCAATTTTCAACTTTGCGGCCTTCTTTATTTTTAAGGACCACGGCGTGGCCGATACAGTTGCCAAAACGGTTGACTCAAAAGCGTTGGATAAGACGGTAATGCTGATTGTTGTGTTTTCTGGACTGATAGCAGCCATTGCATGGAACCTTTTAACGTGGTGGTTTGGTATTCCTTCCTCTTCCTCGCATACATTAATAGGTGGTTTTGCCGGTGCCGGCATAGCAGCCGGGGGCATTGGAGTGGTTAATTCGGAAGTTGTTCTCCGTACCGCTTCCTTTATTTTCATTGCGCCGCTCGTTGGTATGCTGATGGCTTTTATTATTTCCTTGTGGTTTTTGTTTTCCTTCCGAAAAGATATTATTCCGCGGCTGATCTCCATATTGTTTGTAGCCGGCATCGTTTTCTTTCTGGTAACAACAATTAAAACCAGCAGAACTGATATCACAGGTATCAAGATGAGTACCGAAAACGGTTTGGTAAAGATTGATGATGTGCCGAACAACTCGCCGGCACAGCGTATGGGCTTCAAGAAAGCCGACACTTTACTAAGCATGAATAATGCCCCGGTCACGGAAAAAAATAATCTTGACGAAGCATTTGAAAAGGCGGAAGGCGGCGGCAAATTTTCTTATGTCATTATCCGTAAGGGTGACACCATCAATAAAACGTCTCCCTACATTACCAATTACAGTTCACGCTTTGCGCAAATTGCCTTTTTTGGTGAAAACTTTAAATGGCTGTTGCTTGGCTTTATTCTTCTGGTAATGGCTGTCTTTACGTTCTGGCTAAACACCCTCAATGCATTTAAATCCAACGTCTGGTTTAAGCGTTTACAGTTGGTTTCGTCGGCCGCCTTTAGTATTGGCCACGGAGGCAACGATGCACAAAAGGTAATGGGAATCATTACAGCTGCTCTTATTGCCAATGGCACCATTACAAGTTTTGAGCAAATGCCGGGATGGGTACCGCTGGCCTGTTACACAGCTATTGGTTTAGGTACAATGAGTGGCGGATGGAAGATTGTAAAAACAATGGGAACCCGCATCACTAAAGTAACCCCGTTTGAAGGAGTTGCCGCTGAAACGGCGGGTGCCATTACATTATTTGTAACGGAAGCGTTGAAGATCCCGGTTAGTACCACCCACACCATTACCGGCGCCATCATGGGTGTAGGTGCCACCAAACGCTTGTCTGCTGTGCGCTGGGGTGTTACC
>DASVSM010000312.1:0-1975 GCA_036388115.1 Flavisolibacter sp. | reverse complement strand
ACGACTTAATTACAAGAGCAGCCGATGTAATGCTGAAAGAAAGAAAAAAACTCATTTGCGTCATCAGGGATACGCCGTATAACCTCGTTCACATTCGAAACATGGAAACGGTGACATTGGCCGGGGGGATTATTTGTCCTGCCTCACCTTCCTTTTACAGCCGCCCCACCAGCATAGAAAAAGCTGCTGAAACCGTAGTAGATCGTGTGATTGATCTGGCAGGCCTCAGCAACGATTCTTTTCGATGGGGAGGTTAGGATATTGAGATATTTGGAATTGGGATATTGCTACTAACGAGAACCACCTAATTCCTAATGAACCAAGTCCCAATCAACCCCTATCCTGCTACCAAACTGAAAATGGTATAATTCCTCTTTTAGCTTCAATCTGTGGTTCTTCCTCCGGCATTGATCCAGTCTGTAATTTTTTGTCGGTCGGCTAGGGGCAGTGGTTGTCCGGAAGGCGGCATTTGAGTGGAAGTTCCTGCCTGGTCAACAGCTCTTACTTTAATGCGGGTTTTTTGTGCAACAATTGTATTATCAACTGAAAAATTGATTCCATTTTGTGCATTGCTACCGGCATGACAGCCTGAAATGGCACAACTGGTTTGCATCATTGTTTTTACTGCTGTAAACAAAGGGCCTGAGGTGTTGTTTGCAGGGGGTGTAGTCCCTCCATTGTCGTCTCCGTTTTTTTTACTGCACGATAAAATAAGCAGGGAGGAAAATGCAGCCAGCCCCAGAAGCATGAATGTCCGTTTCATTATAGATTGGTTTAATTACAGAAAGAGGCCTAAATAGCCAATACCTGTCTTTGTCAACGCAACCTGCAGATGTGTAACCGCACTAATGACTGTAGACAATAAAAAAATGAAAAAACAAATAAGAAAGAATGTTCATCACGATAGAAGCAGAATAAAGCCTTTTTCTTTCTTGCCGGCGAAAAAGCAATTGAAGCAAAAGGCCATCGATAATGATGGATAACCAGCAAATGAAGGCAACCACTTGCGGCTGAAGATTCAATCCGTTGAACTGGCCGATCTCATATCCAAGTTTACCGAGTAGAGGAGCCCCGAGAAAATAAACCACGGCGAGGGCTACCAAGTTTATCAGAACAGAAGTCAATATACTCAGCCCAAATCCTTTCACCTTAAAAAAATATAACACCAATGCTTCCATAAAAAACGCAATGGCAAAAGGAGCGAGAATCAACAAAAAAGGAATAATGCTTTCAAAATCCATAAAAAAAACCCGCAAGCCTGTTAGGACCTGCGGGTTAAAAATAAACCTACAAATTAGATTTTACCAAACTGCTTTCTGATCAGATTCAAAGCACTGCCGGCTTTGAACCATTCGATCTGCTGTTCGTTGTACGTATGATTCAGTTGAACCTGGTCAGACGTTCCATCGGCATGATGCAACACCATTGTTAATTGCCTGCCCGGAGCAAACTCTTTCAACCCGGTGATATCAATTGTATCGTCTTCCTGGATCTTATCGTAATCTTCTTTGTTAGCGAAAGTCAAACCAAGCATGCCTTGCTTTTTCAGGTTTGTTTCGTGAATACGGGCAAAGCTTTTTACCACGATCACTCTTACGCCCAAATGCCGTGGCTCCATAGCCGCATGCTCTCGTGAAGAACCTTCGCCGTAGTTCTCATCTCCTACCACCACCGATCCGAAACCTTTTGCTTTATAGGCACGTTGCGTAGCCGGAACAGGGCCATACTCGCCGGTCAGCGTGTTCTTCACACTGTCGGTTTGCCCGTTGAAGAAGTTCACAGCACCAATCAGCATGTTGTTCGAAATGTTATCCAAATGCCCACGGTACTTTAACCATGGTCCCGCCATTGAAATATGGTCAGTGGTGCACTTTCCCTTGGCTTTTATCAGGAGGCGCAGACCTTTAAGATCCGTACCTTCCCAAGCGGGGAATGGACTTAATAATTGCAAACGGTCGGACGTTGGGCTTACCGC
>DASVSM010000311.1:0-7658 GCA_036388115.1 Flavisolibacter sp. | reverse complement strand
CCATTGCAGAGGAAATGATTTTGTTTCAAAATTCTTACTGCTATTGAAACACGTAGTGCCCGGTGTGGTTCGTTGTGTCCTTAGTGTTCCGGCAAAAGGAGCACAAAGAACACAACGAAATTTGTCTTTGTAAATGGTATGTACAAAGTCTATTGTTTCAGCGCATTAACCACTTCCAGCGCTTTGGCAATATCTTCCTCCATATTAATAATACCAGGTGTAAAACGTACCCAACTGGTTTTGTAAGGAGAAGCCGTGCCAATGATCTTCCGCTTATTCAATTCTTCCACGGCCTCTTCTGTTGACAGTCCTTTTATTTCAAAGGAAATAATGCCAGAAGAAAGTTCATCGTCCATGGGAGTATGCAAGGTTACGTGTGACATGGTTGCAAGACCTTCTTTGCATTTCCTGTTCAGCTCATGCACACGCTGGTACACTTCTTTTTTTCCTAAGCCCATCATCCACTCAAATGCTTCACATAAGGCCCAGCGGTATTCCAGCGAATGAAAGCCTCCCGGAGTCATCTGCTTGCCATCCATTTCTTTTGGTCTTTCTTCTCCGGCAATTACTTTATCCATCACTTCCGTAAAGCTGGGAATAACAGGCGAAACGGTTTGCCAGGCCGAACGGGTGGCAACAACAATCCCTGTTCCTCTGGGGCCATAGATCCATTTATGACAACCCGAAATAAAAAAGTCGCAGCCCAGTTCGTCAAAGGTCTCCCTTTCTATGCCAAAGCCGTGCACGCCATCCACCAGCAGCAAGACCTTGTTTTGTTCATCTCTTCCTTCATTCACTTTTTTAATGGCAGCGGCTATTTCCGGTACCGGAATTTTTAAACCCGAACTGGAATGTACCCATGTTACGCCAACAACTCTTGTATTGTCGTGAATGTTGCGCACAAGGGAATCAACCATCTCTTCTTTTGTTACTTCAGAAAGGTTTTGATAAAGGGGAATTTTGCGAAAGCTGGCACCGGTTCGTTTTGTTGCATGATAGATAGCTTCGTGCTGCGAATAATGATCATGTTCTGTGGTTAAAATCTCCTGGCCTTTCTGGAGATTGAGCGCAGTATAAATCAGACCCAATCCCATGGTGGTACTATCGGTAACAGCAATGTTATTCGGATCGGGCACACCAAAATAACCAGCGGCCGCCTCCCTCACGTTCTGCATGTTTTTGTTTTCAACTTCTTCGGTATACAGCACCGGATCGCCATCCAGTTGCGTGCGGTATTTATTGATGGCTTCGTGCACATGCTTTGGGTGCGAAACAATAAACTGCGATGCGCCGAGGTGTGTATATTTCTTATCGTGTGCAAATAATTCTGTTATCTCTTTCCAATTAATAGCCTGATAGCTCTGCATTGAGTTCATGATCTTCTTTTAATAATTAATGGTGAAATAAAAAGGCGATATGCCTATGAGACAGAGATTGATTTCGTTCCGTAGAAACATTCCGTGAAAAGCGAAACCCTCATATATACACGAATGCACTTAATTGGATTAATTGCATTCGTGTATATATGAGGGTTAAAAAATTATATGCCAAAATCATCGGTTTATAAAAGTTTATGAATGATAGAAGGCATAGTCCTTGCAAAACTTTTCGATATCCTTTTTTATGGCGTGGGTTATCTTAATTATTGCAGGATTGTTTGAAGTAGGCTTTACCACTTGTCTGGCAAAAGCAAAAGAAAGTACCGGAACATCTTATGTGTTATGGCTGCTGGGATTTTTTCTTTCGATGACTTTGAGCATGTATTTATTGTATAAAGCAACACTAACCCTGCCGATGGGTACGGCTTACGCGGTATGGACAGGGATTGGAGCGGCCGGTACGGCCGTCGTCGGCATTCTTTTCTTTAAAGAACCAGTGCATATCTGGCGGTTATTTTTTCTCTTTACACTAATCGCATCCATTGCCGGATTGAAATACGTAACGCATTAAAAAATGCAGAGAGCTATCAATAGGTCCTTTCTTCTAGATCTAAATACTGCGAAATTTCTTCCGCAATACACGTCACCAGTTGCTCTCCCTTTTGATGTCGTAACTCTTCAGGAGTTTTCAGCCCGTCAATAAAACTGAACTCTAAATTACCTGCGGGCAGGATTGTGTAAAGGTCTTCGTTAAACACATGAATTTTGAACAGGATATTGTAGCCTTTTTCGTACATGCATACCAGTGCGCGGCTGGCTCTTTCTTCAAAGTTGAAGTCGATCGTAAACACTCGTCCCATATCTTTTTCACAATTTGTCGCAAGGTATAAAAGCTGGTTTTTCAAATGCGAAATACTTATCCAATCTGCTCTGCAGCCTGTACAAACGCATGCATGAAAACAGGGTGTGCATAAAAGGAAATCTTAAAATCAAATCACAGCAGTGGCAGAAAGGATTGCTTTTTGTAGTGTTCTCGAAACACTCATCTGGCAGGATATGAAGAAAGAAGAGATTCATTTGTGGGACATTAAGCGGATATTATTGGGGCAGACACCGCCCGAATTTTTACTGGAAGTTTTTATCCGTTCTGTGGTTGTGTACCTCGTTGCCATTTTCATTGTTCGCTTAATGGGAAAGCGCATGAACGGAACACATTCCATTATAGAAATGGCGGTGATGGTCATGATGGGGGCCATCATTTCATTGCCCATGCAGGCGCCGGATAGAGGCATTCTTCAGGGTGTTCTTGTGTTGCTGGTGACCCTGCTGCTTTTACGCTGTGTTAATTGGATGGGCTTCAAGAATTCGAAGTTTGAAAAGACGGTTCATGGTACTGTGATAACATTAGTGAAAGATGGCGTGCTGCAAAAGAAAGAACAAACAGATACAAAGATTACCAATCAGCAGGTGTTTGAGATATTGCGCAACAAAGAGATATTTAATCTTGCTAGCGTAAAAAGAATGTATGTAGAAGCGTATGGTATTTTTTCCGTTTACACAACAGAAAAGCCCCGGCCGGGGCTGCCTATATTTCCACAGATTGATGAGACGGTCTATGAAAGCTTTGAAAGTGTTTCTTCTCATGAAAAGGCCTGCACCAATTGTGGCTCGGTACAAAAGGAAACAGTAACAACCTGCAGCAATTGCGGTAAAAGCAATTGGGCAAAAGCAATTATATAAATAGCTATGAAACCAGAAGAGATAAAATTAAGCGACTGGGGAAGAATATTGTTTGGCGAAGTGCCACCTGCTTTTTTTCTTGAAGTAGTCATTCGCACGGTGATTATTTTTTTGCTGCTGATCATCAGCATGCGATTGTTTGGCAGGCGCATGGCAGCGCAGATAAACCGGGTGGAAATGGTAGCTCTTTTTTCTTTAGCTGCAGCAATTGGTGTTCCCTTGCAAACGCCGGACAAAGGCATTTTGCCCGCTATCGTTATTGCCATTGTTGTTATACTTATCGGAAGACTGATAGCAGTGCTGGCATTTGGCAACGAACGCCTGGAAGCAAGGATAGAAGACAGGCTGACCATTCTGGCAAATGATGGTGTGATTGATCTAAAAAAAATGCACGGTACCAAATTGACCATTGAGCGGCTGTATGCGCAACTGAGAACAAACGGCATCAGGCATATGGGCGAGGTGAAGCGGCTTTACCTGGAAGCAAACGGATCGTTCAGTGTGGTAAAGGAGCAAAACCCTGGCTGCGGACTATGCATTCTGCCGGTGAGCGACCGTGAATTTATACAGGAGCAAAGCCGGTGCGAGGAACAGGTGTGCAGCACCTGCGGGAAAAAGAAAGTGGATAACAGGATGGCAGATGTCTGCACAAATTGCACAGATAGTCATTGGGAAAAAGCAATCGTCTGAGCAGTTCTTTACGATTGCGATTTAATTATACAGGTTTAAATGAATTGAATATGTGTCGGAGAGTTATTGTGTGTAGTATGCTTGTACTTGTGATGGCAGGCTGCAGCCAGCAAACAAAAGACAAGGGCATTAAACAGATCATTGCCACTACGGCAAAAAAGGAGATCGCATTTGCCGGTGTGAATTACAGCGTGGCGGGTGGTGTGGTTACCTTAAGCGGGAACTGTGCAACGGAAAAAGAAAGAAGCAAAATTGAAAGCACCGTCAAACAAACCGCTGGTGTGAAAGAAGTCATTAACCTGATCACTATTTCACCGGTAACATTAACCGGTGAGCATTTATTGAAGCAGGCTGTAGATAGCGTATTGATGAAGTATCCTACGGTGAATGCAGTAGTCGAGGACAGCATCATCTACCTGCAGGGACAAGTAAAAGACAAGGATGCAGAAAAGATTATGACGGGGCTGCAAGGGTTGGGTGCAAAAGGCGTCACTAATCAGCTGATGACGGCTAACAGATAAGCAAATGCATTACTTTTTTCAGTTGTTGTAAAACGGGATTGGTATCAGGTTAGCGAATTAGCAGAAGCCTGAAAGGCTTCAACATAAATAGCTGCCGGTGAAACCGGTGGTTACAGTGCAACGGAATTTCATACAACCCTGAAAGGGTTGAACTCTACGAAAGTAACAGGCATCAGTTCGGCCCCTTCAGGGTTGATGGTCCAATGTATTTCTTTCTCCGGGGTTTGCACCTGGAGCTATTCATATGCAACCCTTTCAGGTTGTGGAAAGCTTTATCATTGTTGTCCACGGGTTATACCCGTGGCTATTCAAAATTGAAGCCTTTCAGGCTTCTGCTTCTTAAGCATGTTGCTATACTGATGGGAGACCGGTATGATGCCATTTTAAGAAAAGCGGTATGGTATGGATTTGGTAACCTGCATCGTTATGTCTGCTACTAACATCCAACATCCAACATCCAACTGCTAACTGCCCTTTACCCACTAACCAAACAGTTATCATTTCTTCTTTATCTTTTTTACACTGCCGGGTATTCACAGGCACAGTTTATGTGACTTCTTCCATCACAAAAACATTTTATTATGGATAACATGAATCATCTCAGAGACTTGTTGATGTTCGATATTCAACACCTTTATTCAGCCGAAGTTCAGATCATGGAAGCCCTGCCGGCCATGATTGCAAAAGCAAGCAACCCTGAATTGAAGCGGGCACTGGAACAACATCTCAACGTTACAGAAATACAGCGCCAGCGTCTTGACCAGGTCAAGCAAATGATGGGTGTAACTGAAGACAATAACAGTGGTGGTGCTATGGGTATTTTCGCCGGCCTGTTCAATCCGGGCACAAAGAGCAAGGGCATTGATGGATTGATCACCGACGGTGAAAAGATCATGGCAATTGATATGGCGCCGGCAGTAATGGATGCGGCTATTATTGGTTGTTCGCAAAAGATTGAGCATTTTGAAATTGCCGCTTACGGCACGGCAAGAACATATGCTGAACAATTAGGTTTGATTGACGTAGCACAACTGCTGCAACAGACACTGATTGAAGAGCATGATGCAGATGATATGCTAACAGCATTGGCAGTAGGCAAGGTTAACCAGCAGGCAGAAGCGGGTGTTGGCAATATGGCCGGCACAATGAGCAACACACCTTCCAATGCAAATATGTAAATAGCAGGATATTATTGAATCCATTCTGCTTTGCAGAATGGATTTTTTATTGAAGAGAACTGTATGTATCCGGCCAAAGCTCCCATGATACTAATACGGTTTTCTTCGCACTTACCTGATAAGAAGAAGTAGGGATATTAGGATGTTGGAATTTTACTTTTAAAGAGGTATCAATATCTTGCTGCTAAACGAAAAATGGGATTAGACACGTACAAAAAAGAGGGCCAGAGAACTGGCCCTCGACTAATATAGCTGTTCAATGAGAAAACATTTATTGTACATCCCAGAACAGGCGGGTGGTGACCACGTCTCCGCCAATTGCCTGTGAAGCTTGTTCGTAGTTCTGCCTGTTTAAGTTTTGCTCTGCTACCGGGTAAGTAAAACGCACCGGGTAGGCAGATTGTGCTGTAGCAGGAGCAGTTAATTGCGGATAGCCCAGCCGGCGTTGTTCAATCCAGGCATCCCAGCCGCGGTTATATAAGGCAATCCATTTTTGTGTGCCGATGCGTTGCCGCCAGTTCACCGGATCATACGCAACCGATGCCTGCGCCAGGTAGGTAGCTGCCTGTGCTTCAGTGCCGCCCCATTCAAGAATAGAAGCTGTCACTGCATTGTTATAATGCGCCACCGCTGTGCCACCAACATTCCAACCCCGTTGTGCTGCCTCAGCTAAGTAAAATTCTATTTCGGAATAGCTTAATAACGTTGCCGGGGCGTTCGGTTGTGTGATAGCATTGCCAGCATGGGAAAATGTTTCGAACGTATTACTTTCTCCTGGTGTTCCGCCGGAATAACCTCCCGAAGGATCAGTTGTAAAAAAAGCTGATGCTCGTGGGTCATTTAAGGACGTAACGGCATTGGCAAATGTGCTGGCAACTACAAAGTCATTCCGGTTACTCTGCACCAGGTCAACCCATACCGGATTGGTATTGGGTGGGGCTGATAAATACTTGAATACTGCGTTATCGGCATTCGATGCAAATACGCCACCTGCTACTGCCGATTCTACCGTTGTACGGGCTGTTGCGGGTTCGGCATCAGCAATGGTCATTCCCATTTTTAGTTTAAAGGAATTGGCAAAGCGTATCCATTGCGTTGTATTCCCGCCGTAGATGATATCCGCTCCTGACTCAGTAGAACGAAAAATATTAGAAGAAGTAGAAGGTCTCCGCAAAGCGGCAATATCCTCTGTGATTCGCCTGATCAGGTCCAAAAAAATGGTTCGCTGATCATCAAACCTCGGCGCTGTGCGGCTGATATCTAAGGCTTGTGTGTACGGAATATTTCCGTATGTAGTCACCAGGTAATACCAGGAATACACCTGCATGATGTCGGCAACAGCAATCTGGTTTCTCCGGATTGTGCTGTCCAGTTCCTGTTCGGCTGTTAACCGTTTCGATTCTTCAAAGTCGCGCAATACATCGCGGTACATGGCTGTCCATAGATTCTCCGGAATGTTTCGTGTACTGAGGTTGTAATTGCTTTCATCTGTATAGGTTGTTTGTGTCCATTGCTGCGTAATCAACCTGAAAATATTCAGGTTGACATTGGAAGACGTGATTGTGTTCGTTAATGAACGCTGGGCATTGGTAAACAACGCAGACGCGGGTGCTGTCTGCGGTGCTTTCGGATCTATATTGGTGATATCTCTTCTGCACGCTGTCAACAGCAGCACCGAGGAGAAAACAAAGAGTATTTTTTTCATGGTCAAGGGTGTTTAAAAACGTAATCTAAGGTTGAATGCTACTGTTCTTGTTGTTGGATAAGCGCCACTTTGATAGCCTTGTAAATTGCCGGAACTCACAATCTCTTCCGGATCGGAGTAAGGCAGATTCTTATGAATGATCCAAAGGTTGCGGCCAATGAGCGAAAGATCGATTCCTTTGAATGGGCTTAATCTTCCTACAAGTGTTTTAGGCAATGAGTAAGTCAGAACAGCCTCTCTTAACTTCAGGTAGCTGGCATCGTATACAAAGGCTGCGGCAGGGTTATACTCGTATCCAAATGTTCCGGCACCGGTATTGCTTACCCTGATCGTGTTAGGCTTACCATCTTGTGTCACCCCCGGCATAATTACGCCACCCCCTTGTGATAAGGGATTGCGGGAAGGGTTTCCAAGGTCATTTGTACCGGCTGTTTCTGGATAAAGA
>DASVSM010000310.1:0-1872 GCA_036388115.1 Flavisolibacter sp. | reverse complement strand
AATAATGATATTGCTTTTGGCTGCTTCTTCGGCCAGGGTGGTTAAGATGGCTGCCCTGTCATCGGCAATAGCCACTCTTCGTTTTACCCAGATCCCGATCTTGTTTAATTCCTGCGCAATAAAAGCACTGTTGGTGTCAATTGTCTGTCCGATCAGTAGTTCATCGCCAATGGTTATTATGGAAGCGTTAACCTCGTTCATAATCGAAAGCCTTAATTTTAGCGCAATGTACAACAGGATGAAAACACTCTTTTTTCTGGTCGCTTTATTCATCACGGGTAGTCACGTTGACGCACAAACTGTGGCGTCAAAACTTTCCAGTGCATGGGCACAGTTTGAAAAAGATTCGCAGATGAAAAGCGGCATCGCTTCGCTCTATGTTATTGATGCAGCCAGCGGCCAGGTTGTGTTTGATCAGAACTCACGCATCGGCCTGGCGCCGGCATCTACACAAAAAATAATTACGGCTGCAACCGCCTATGAGCTTTTGGGTAAAGGGTTTCAGTACACAACGTCGTTCGGTTATTACGGACAGTTAAAAAACGGACGTTTATCCGGCGGAATTGTGATAAAGCCTTCCGGCGATCCAACGTTGGGAAGCTGGCGCTGGAAGGCGACTTCCGAAGATTCGGTGATGGCAAGAATCACGAGAGCCATTGTGCAAAAAAGTATTCAAACCTTTGGTTCTTTCACCGTGGATGCAAGCGGCTGGGAAGCCGAAGCGATCCCCGGCGGATGGATATGGGATGACATTGGTAATTATTATGGCGCCGGCGCAGATGTATTGAACTGGCGAGAAAACCAGTATGATCTGATCATGAAATCAGGAAAGAATATCGGTGATCTGGTAACCATTGTGGGAACAAAACCTGCTCTTTATAATTTTGATTTTATATCGAATGTGACGTCTGCGGCCAAAGGATCGGGTGATAATTCGTACATCTATTTCCCTGTTGCTTCCTCTGCAGCTGTCGTGAGAGGAACAATACCAGTAAATGAAGAAAGATTTACCATCTCCGGTGCAATGCCTTCTGGCAAAAATCAATTCCTGGCAACATTGCTGGATACACTTTCGAAAAAAGCCATCACCAAAGAAGCGGCAGATGTTGTTGTAGATAAATTTTCAAAAAACAAATTGCCGGAAAACATCACTGTTTTCCATACGGAAATTTCACCGCCTTTGGATAGTATAAGTTATTGGTTTTTGAAGCGCAGTATTAATTTGTATGGAGAGGCATTGGCAAGAACAATTGCTTTCAAACAAGGAAAGACGGCTTCGTCTGACAACGGCGCAGAAGAAATGCAAAACTATTGGAGTAAAAAAGGCCTTGGCATTGATAAAAGCGAACTGAATATTTATGATGGATCCGGTTTATCTCCACTTAACAGAACAACGACACATGCGCAGGTAAGCATTCTTCAGTATGCTAAGAAACAGTCGTGGTTCAGCGGATACTTTAACGGGTTTCCCGAGTTTAACGGGATGAAACTGAAAAGCGGAACCATCAGCCGGGTGAAGAGTTTTTCCGGGTATCATATAAGCAAGGAGGGAAAACAATACATCGTTTCATTTATCGTAAACAATTACAACGGGGCTTCATCAGCTTTGGTGCAGAAAATGTATCGGGTGCTGGATATACTGAAATGATAACTGCGTACAAAGAACGAATCTTTGAATTCGGCATTTCTAATTTTCAAAATCTTTTCATGAAACAGCAAAATTTTAAAAATCATACACAAATTGTTTACGGTTATTACCTGTTTACCGGTGTTCCGATCCTGGTGCTAATTGGCATTGGCATCAGCAAGGTTTTTTCGCCAGACGAACGAAGTTTCGGATTGATGTTGTTATTGATCGGCTGGATTTTGTTA
>DASVSM010000309.1:0-2352 GCA_036388115.1 Flavisolibacter sp. | reverse complement strand
TTTTTCTAATTCGCGCCACTCAATAATATGAGTGCCGATTATTTCAATAATCTCGCTATCAATAAAGCGGAGGATAGTTACTTCCTTCCGACGGCGGTCAACCGATGCTGTTCGCTCTTTCCCTTGCCAGTAAAAATGATGAAGTCCCATGTCGGAGGCAAACTTAGGTTGGATCGGTATAGCGCGTATGAAATTATTGTAAAGAATTGCCAAAGTGTTATGAGGTAAATGAAACTTGCATTTACTTAGAAAGATCAATCCACAACCATGAAAAAAATGATTCAATTAATGACAGCTTCCTTTTGTGTTTATTTAATTCGAAGAGGAGCATCGAAGTAGCCGCAAACCGTTGGCTGAAAACTTTTAAGTCAGCGCTGCTTCTGCTTCTATGCCGGTGATCGGCTTTTTGTCCGGTACAAGCCGCTGCAGTAGTTTTTCATAGAACTTCAGGAAAGGAAGCATCACCACAACTCCCAGGCCGTTAAAAAGCATGTGTGCATTCGCCACTGTTTGCGCAGGAGAAGCCGATTTCGAAAGATGAAGAACGGCCTGCGTAAAATGGGGCAGCAGGAGCATGCCAATCAGTATCGTGGTGATGTTGAAAAGCAAATGAAACAGCCCTGTTTTTACAGCCTCCCTAGTGCGGCCAATCGTAGCTACCAGCGTATCGGCACAGGTTCCAAGCTCCGCACCCAGCATGACGGCAATTGCAGCCGTAATTGTCATCAGGTCCTGGCTTGCAAGGCCGATGACCATGCCAATGGTCGCACTGGAGCTTTGCACCACCAGCGTGACCAACGCGCCAGTCATCATGCCTTTCCACGTATCTTCTAGTGAACGAAGCCAGCTCACAAAATGCTGGCTTTCTTTAAGTGGTTCTACAGCCTCCTCCATTGTAAAGAGGCCAAAAAAGATAAGACCGAAGGAAAAAATAACTTTTCCAAGAGTGACGTACAAGGGCCGCTTTAAAAAGAACATCATCACAAAGCCAATGAGGATTGGGATGGCTGCATATTCACTTACGTTCAAGGCAAAGATTTGCGAAGAGAAGGTAGTTCCAATATTTGCCCCCATCACCACACCCATGGCCTGCCGAAAGGTTAAGGCTTTTGCACTCACCAGGGCTATCGTCATAATAATGACCACAGAGGAAGAGTCCAGGAGCACCGTTACGACAATGCCTGAAAGAATACCCTTGAGAACATTGTTGGTAAACTTGTCAAGGAAGATTTTGAGTTTGTCGCCCGATAGTTCTTTTAATCCTTGTGAAAGGGTATTGAGGGCGTAAAGGAAAAGAACAAGCCCGGTGATAATCAGCAGAATTGAATTCATGATTGGTAGATCTAATTAAATCTACTCCAACTCCCTTATCCAGGTGTGTTAAGTAATTATGAAGCCCGCTACATCAACCATGATTTTAGAAAGCAGCCATGCGCGACTGCTCAATCGTGATCAAATTAAAATGCGCAGTAGGTGATCGTAGTATACCTAGGAAAAAATGTAAAAACAAGGGTTGGACACCTTTACTCGCTTGTTTAAGTTTGCAAGCTTGTACACTATTGCATTGTTGAAACCGAAATGGTGTCAATTGTAAAGAGCTCATTCGTTGCTTTCAAAGTCTTCCGGTTTAATTTTTTGAACAACACCTCAGTCCTTCTCTTCTGGCAAATGATTATCTTTTTGTGAACAGTGGCTTTGGTTATCTGGGCCCCGTAATTTGCGCCAATGACAGCCGACCAATTTTGTCAACTGAGCGACCAAGAGCAAGATCTTGCATTACAGCAAGGGACATTTTTGGCGCAAAGAGAAGCGGGGGAGCATCGCTATTATCTCTATTCACTTTGTAATTTTTACGTGGAGCTTGGTGGAATAACACAGTCGCCCTTTATTAGCGGATACCGTGCCTTTGCAGACCTCGACGATTTGGAGCCATACCTGGCGCAAATTAAAATAAACATGTAATTGGTTCTAATTGTAGGGTTAGTATTAGTTTTTTTCTGCACTCCTTAAAGATGCTTCCTAGGGGGAATCTGGTCATAAATGTTTGGATAATTCACGCTTCGAAACTTACTATTCTCTGGTCTGTTTTACCAGCAGTGAAGTATGAATAAGAACGAATATTGTTGATTTAATAAACACAATGGAATCTCACCAGATCAAAAGCTGTTAACCATAACTGCTTGTGAAGTATATACCAGCCGTTTCTTTTTACTTTTTTGAAAGCAACAGTTATGGAATTATGTGAGCTAAAGGCGGTTGGTTCTCTATTGCTCATTTTATAGGCTAATGCAGGGTCTATCTAAATGCTGACTCTTTCCTACTGACACAGTACATTTTTATTCATTCTAAGGA
>DASVSM010000308.1:0-2935 GCA_036388115.1 Flavisolibacter sp. | reverse complement strand
AAAGGCGCCATTGTACAGTTGCCTTATGGTTTAGAAGGTTTTGCTCCTAACCGTCATCTGGCAAAAGAAGATGGTAAGAGTGTAGGCGCTGAGGAAACAGCTGAATTCATGGTGATTGAATTCGATCGCAATGAAAAACGCATTGTTGTTTCTCATGCCCGCATTTGGGAACAAGCTGCTGCTGAAGAAAAAGATGCAGCCCGTAAAGAAGCCCGTGTGCAATCTGACCAGGCCCGCAAAGCTGTGAAGAGCATTCAGCAGAAAGTGGAAAAGCCAACCCTCGGTAACTTGGGTGCGCTGGCACAGATCAAAGAGAAGTTGCAACAGCAGGAGAAGGACAACAACTCCGCTGATGGCAACACAACTCCTGAAGCACAAGGATAATTGTCTGAACCTGGATTTGTGGGATTTAGATGATTAGAAGGAAATAAAGCAATCTTTATAAAACAAAATCCCGTCTGAAAAGGCGGGATTTTTTTGTTTCCCTATACCTAAAAGGGAGAAATAGGTCGGACAATTTTTTGCAATGACTTCGAACTTGGACAGATTTTTTATGAGCCAGAAGCTATTGCTACTATTAAGCTTTTCTTGCGTCGCACTCTTGTACGTTCAACTTTCTATTCAACCTTAAAGCGAGGTCGAATTAACTGTTGTTTTTACAACTCTTAATTTACGGAAGGCAGACTGGCTTACCTTAAAAGACGTATATTCTTTTTTTGCGAGATTAATAACGAGGTGAACGAACCCACCTCTATCACAGACAATAACAGCATGTTTTCGCCAAAAGGGAAACTCATTGTTCCTATCAACAAAGCAATTGACATAAACTTGTTTTTCTCCATTTTCAATGACCGGGAAATATTGTCTTTTATAGAATGGAACTATGGAAAGATTATCGCACCCCAGTGAACCACTGAAAGGAATTTTATTGTCGGAAAAAGCTCTTCTTACAATTGCTTCTGCTAACAGGAGTTCTTCGAGTGACAGGCCCACAGAAGGCTTGTTGAACACATACTCGCCTGCTGGTAAAACAGCAACATCCGATGTGTCAATTTGATTTACAGTCTTGGTTTCCTGGCACAAAACTGAATTGGTGATCAGTAAAACCAAGTATAGCAGAGCATTTTTCATAAGCACCACTTTCCATAAAACTACTACATCACTTGTTTGAAAAGTGGTAAAAAACTCAACCAGTAAATCCTGATTGAGTTTTTTACGTATCGTGCAAAAGCCAGTATCTGTGCTGATGTCTCCCTATCCAACTTGTTGGAAAGGGCCGGGGTGAGGTTCTATCTCAACTCAAACACCACGTTCACATCATACCGCATCTTCATCTTTTTAAAATCAGCCTGTGGCTGATCAGGAGCAGATGTTTGTTGCGTCATCTCCGCCTTCATCATCCGGTTTGAAGCCATATCACCATAATAAGGCTGGTAATATTCGCCGGGCTCGTTAATGGTTACCGGAACACCAATTTTTGTATTCACGGCTTCTGCTAAGTAATCTGCTTTTTCCTTTGCCGCTTTTACAGCTTGTATTTTTAGCGTTCTTCTGAATTCTTCTAACTTACTATGTGACGTACGGGAAATGTAAAAGTTCTGCGTAGCATTATCATCCAGCTTATCTACCAGTTGATCCACTTGTGCCGTGTTGCGCAGCTTTACCTGGTAGGTAATGGAAGCATGCAGCTCTTCTTTTTTATTCTTCTTTCTCCACCACGGATTGTAATTGTTGGCATCGTAACCAGACACGGTGATGGACGTATCCGGTAATCCCAAAGACCGCACAGCCGTCAAAAAATCCTGGCGAATCTTATCAATCGCAACTTTTCCTCCGCCTTTTTTGTCGTACTCCTTTAAGTGCACCTGTACATAAATTTCATCAGGCGTGATTTCCATCTCGGCACTACCGTTTACTGTAATGGTGCGTGGGTAAGGATTTGGGATGTTTTGGGCAAAACTTGTCAACGATAAAAGCGAACCAACGATAAATAGGTACATTGTTTTCATGGCATTAATTTTTTATGCAGATGAACGAAGAAAGATGATTACACACGGTAAAGATAGAATCGACATGTACTTAACATTTCCTAAACACGTATTTTTAAGGCATCAATTGCTTAGCAGATGAATATTTGGAAAAAACTGGCCGAATATAAATTAGTAAGAAAGGTTGTTTATACACTCGTCGGCATCTTTTCATATCCCGGCCTTGCCCTCGTCAACAAGTTAAAGATCAGCGGCACCGAACACATCGAACACCTTCCGAAAAAGAATGTGCTCTTTGTCAGCAACCACCAAACCTACTTCGCTGATGTCATTACTTTTCTGCACATCTTCTGCGCCGTTAAATGGCGCAAGAAAAATAAGCTCGGCGTTCCGTATTACCTTCTTAACCCGTTTACCAGCGTTTATTATGTAGCTGCCGAAGAAACGATGAAGAGCAGTTGGATCAGCCGCCTTTTTACATTAGCTGGTGCCTTAACGGTAAGGCGCACCTGGAAAAAAGATGGGGAAGAAACCCGTCGCGGCCTTGACCCAAGCGATACCCGTAAAATAGAAAGAGCGTTAAGCAATTCCTGGGTCATTACTTTTCCACAAGGCACTACAAAGCCATTTGCACCCGGAAGAAAAGGCACCGCTTACATCATCAAACATTGCAAGCCAATTGTAGTACCGGTTGTGATCAGCGGCTTTTGGCGGGCCTTCAATAAAAAAGGATTAAAGTTCAAGAAAAAGGGAACGTTATTATCAGTACGGTTTAAGCCCCCGCTGCAACTAGATTACGAGGCGCCGGCTGAAGAAATACTGGCGCAGATTATGGAGGCTATCGAACAAAGCAAAGAACACATGATGAAAGGCGCACATCACTGGAAAACAGTGGAAGAAAAAGCGGCATAGGAAATGGACAATTTGATAAATGATAATGCATTATT
>DASVSM010000307.1:0-3537 GCA_036388115.1 Flavisolibacter sp. | reverse complement strand
CCTGTAAAGTGTCTCCCGAAACTTCCACCATTACATAATGAAAAAGTGGCTTGTAATCAAGTGCCACATCGGCCAGTGTGCCGATGCCCTGGCGCAAGGGTTGTTTTAATCCACCACCACCACCGATAACCAAAAAATCTTTTCCTTCTACTTTATAATGCTCGTAAGCATGGCAGTGGCCAGATAAAAACAAGCAGCTTTTTCTTGATTGTAAAAACGGAGGAATAAATTTCTCTTCTACTTCCCTGGAAGGCTTTACTATACGGCTATTGGTAAAGGGGGAATGATGACAGCCGGTGATGATAAAATCAATCCTCTGATCTTCGTCCAGTGTTTCCAGCGTGCTTTTGTACCAAAGGGTTTGCGTTACTTCTTCATTAACGGATAAGGTAGAGAAGTTGGAGTTGACCAGCACAATCGCAACTCTGTCTATGCATACCACGTAACCGGTTGGCTGATGGTCAGGAAACCGGTGCTGAAATTTTCGCATGCCTTCTCTGGGTCGCCCCATCACTTCATGGTTTCCAAGAATAGCATGTACCGGGATATTATTGTTACGCAGGGCTTCTACGTACTTATCAATCGGTTTCCATTGCCGGTTGCTGTAACCAAGATTCACCAGGTCACCCAACAAAAAGAAGGCAGCAGGATGCCGTTGCAACACATCGGCAAACAGCAGTTCAGTTGCTTTCCGGTTGTTGTGCCGTCGCAGCAAAATGGTTTCTACAAACATGGGAGCTTGTGTATCGGCGGCAAAAGCAATGATATGGTTGAGTGATGTTGGCTCCACGAAGTTTTTTATAGAAGAAATTTTTGGGCCAAAGACGGCAATGGGCAAACGAGAATCGGCAATGCTAGTGGCTGATTAGTTTGGAGAGCATGCTGAAAGTACGAGTTAAGTTCGAGCCAAGTTGCAGGAGTTCTTCCTTTTTACAATAAAGCAAGTCAGCTGCAATATCCAATGCAGTATCAACCTCAATGACCCTCTTGCAATTTCAAAGAAGCGCTTTCTTTCGGGAAAAGCCTTCAGCGATGTTCAAGTAAACTGAAAGTGCTGCCCTTTTGATTTGTTGTACCATTGCAAATTTTTCTTCTTGCGGAAAACTTTTTGTCAGAACATAACAATCTTTGACAAATAAACGGGCTACAGTGTAAACATCAAACTGGTGGTGATTTAATTGAAGAAACATTGCTTTTCTTTCTAAGATAAAAAGTATGCTGCAAAACAGAGAACGTTCCCAATTGCCGATTCTCGTTTGCCCATTGCCGTCGTCATTGCTTTGCAAGCTGATAATATGCTGCCATGGTGGGCCGGTTGGTAACAATACCGTTGAATTTCGCTTCGTACATAAATTCCTTGATCTTGTCCGGAATATCCACCGTCCACACAAGTGCTCTTTTGCCTTTTGCCTGCATCGCTGTCACATCTTCGGTTTGATGGCCGCTGGTCCACGAAGGCGCCCAGATGTTGGCATTCAATTGTACTGCTTTTTCCGTTTCCAGTTCGCAAAGCGAAGGAATGTTTTTATAGTCCGGCAGTTGCATAAAGCTATTCATTGTTTCTTCGGTTGGAATGCCAATCACGATCTCAAGTTTTCGTCCCATAGCTGCTGCTTTTTCAGTGAACTCCTTTTGCAGCGCCCTTACTTTTTGCAGGCTGCCTTTGTACTTGCAGTCAAGCCATACAAATTGAAGCGGTGTTTTGTACAGCACTGTTTCCAGCCCTTCGCGCAAGGTGGGTATTTTGCCGCCGCGTTTTAGTTTTACTTCCTCTTCCAGTTCGGCAAAGCTGTATTCTTCTATCGGGCCCTGGATAGTGGTTTTGTCAGTGAGCCTGTCGTTGATGCGGCCATCATGATACAGGATAGGAACGCCGTCCTGGGTGAGCTGCACATCAATCTCAATTCCGTTTGCGCCCAACTGTGCTGCCAGGGGAATGATCTCAATAGAATTTTCCGATGCAGGCAGAAGGTCATTGTTTCGTCCGCCGCCGCGATGAGCGATAAGCAGGTAGGAATCATCCTTGTTCAACGGACGTGTATAACGAAAACTGACTTTTTTTCCGGGCTCATTATCATTAAAGGCATACACACCGCTAATGCCAAGACTAAGGCGTTGTTCGCTGGCAGCGGCTGCTCCGTCTCCTCCTTCCATGTCTGTAACAGGAATGGTAAAATGCACTTTGCCGGTTTTCGTATTCTCCACATTGCGCCAATAACCATTTAATAAAATGGCACTGTCGTTCCGCTTGCCCTGGCAAATAATATAGCGTACATCTTCCGCACAAAAGATCGACAGGTAGTAAGTGGTATCCTGTGCATTAGCAACATAGGTCCATTTAAAAGCCGCTTCTTTTCCAAAATCATCGGCGGCTTCTTCCAGCAGGTAAATGCCTTCCAGTGCTTGTCGTTCCATTGCTGTCAACGGCTTGGCATTGGGTGAGTCAAAAGATTTCCAGGTTAAATCCGGCACGGGTGCTTCAATGATTTGCTGACAGGAGAAACTAATAAATAGAATTGCAATAAATGAAAGGTAACGCATAGTTATTGTAGAGGTATCAAGAAGCGGGCCGGACCTCACCCTGGCCCTCTCCAACTTCGTTGGAGAGGGAAACCGCCACCGCACAGACACTGGCTTACGCAGTTTTTCATTTCACGTTTCAATCAATCGTAAACACAATTAGCTGAGGAATCGTGATGGTGCAGCGCCTTATTCCGTGTTAGTTGAAAGTATCTCTATGTCATAAAAGGAGATAAACGGAATAGAGCGCCAGCAGTATGTTGCACAAAAAGGCATCAAAAAAACTATACACTGATAAATACTGTAGTGAGAATTGCAGATGGTGAGAAGAACCGAGCACAGAGCGAAAGCTATTAACCTGTAATGACTGACCGTTGTGCGCTGGCCCGGCCGCATGCGCGGAGCGATCATGGCGGAATTGAATTTTTTGCTCCACTTTTTTTGTCAAGAAAAAAAGTGGAAAAGACCGAGACCTGTAGAGAAAAAGCAAGAAGCAAAGATGCTTCATGCCTCACCAAAAAATTGCAATCTTCCCAATCACAAAATATTCATCGCAAAAAAATGCAGTTCTTAAAACTGCATTTGATATATGATATTGTCAACTATTAATTCGCTGCGGTAGCGTTAGTCACGGTCATCACCTCATTGCTGATCACCATTGACTGACCGTCTTCAAAACAACTGAAATCTTTTTTCAATTGAACAGAAGAAACCTTTAGTTGATTACCCGTACGTTTTACAGATAAATAATGAAACTCCGGTTTGTAATCATGCGCCAGGTCGGCAGAACAATCTTCGCCGGTACGCAGAGGCTGGTGTAAACCGCCACCGCCACCGATCACAAAAAAATCTTTACCGCCTGTTTTAAAATGCTCGTAGTTATGTGAATGTCCGGTGATGAACAATTTGCTTTTTTTAGAAGCCAGGAACAAGGGAACAAATTTATCCTGCACGTCCTTGTTTGCACCCACGATCTTGCTGTTGGTAAAAGGCGAGTGGTGACATCCCGATATAATG
>DASVSM010000306.1:0-3073 GCA_036388115.1 Flavisolibacter sp. | reverse complement strand
TTTGGATCAGGAACAGCGTAGTCGGGACTATAGAATTCTTTTGTAATGGAATAACCATGGTAGTATGTGTGATTAAGCATGATGTCCTTCGTTGGGGCATCATTCTGCTGTTTCGTATAAATAGCAACAGTGCCGCCTGAGCCATTGGTGCCGGAACCAATAAAGCCGGCATCATAGTATTTGATGAGTGCCACTTCGTCCATCCGGATTGCTTTCAAACTGGCAACTGTAATAGGCATTTCGTTAAGAAGGACATCTACTGCCCATTTCTCGCCGCTTGCGTTACCGGGATCTGCTGGTGCAACTGTGTTTTTGGTGGCTGGCTGATTTGCTTTTTGTTCCCGAACAGGCTTGCCATAAGGGTCGTAGCTAACAACATTTGAGATGCTGGCAAGCATCGTTACGCTTTGATTTTTGGTACTGACAAATCTGTCGCCTTTTAACTCTACCTGGCGTATAGAATTTGAGATGTAATCCACTACACTCATCGATCTGTTGTTTGCCGGATAATTTACATTGTCAAGGGTGAGCTTTCCCATTGGGCGAAATAAAGCACTGGTATATTTTTCATTAACGATATCAATGGGTCGCTTGTTGGATTTTGCCTGGAGTGTAACAGTTTCCAGTTGTTTAGTTTCCTTTGGTTTTTGCAGAGCCAGCTTTTCTACTGTTCCCGATGAGGAAAGGCTTCCATCAAAACAGGGGGGAAGCAACACCGGCAAGAACTGTACTGCTACATCAGTTACTGCCGAATCTAGGTTTAAGCTTACCGGTTTGTTTTCACCTTTTAGAAAGTAGTTGTAGAAAATTCGTGTTCTTCCATAAAACAATAAAGAGTCTAAAATAAACCGTCCGTTATCACTAACCGGTATATCATAGTTTTTTGTGGCGGAATCTTTGTCTTCAACATACACATTCAGTCGCCCCCCTTTCACAGCAAGCCCTTTTTCATCTTTTACCGAACCTGAAACAGAAAGAAGATAAACGTCTTCTGATTGTTTTGCAGCGAGCTCGCCGACAAGGATTTTCTTCCAGTTAAAACGGCTCCACCCATGTGTCAGGAGCAGGTTATCCAGCGCAATTTTCACTGAATCGTTAGTATGCTTAGAATACCACGATGGGTTGTAAACATGCCCTTTTAAATTGCTTGTCAAAAGGAAATACGAGCCGATTGTTTCTTTTTCGTTGGGTATGATGCCCGATAAATCTGTGACGGAAACAGACAAGCTTTTCTGCATGTTGTCAGTGAAACGAATTTCAATTTCGTTCTCCTGTCTTTTGCCAACACCTTCTTTCGTTGAAACAAAAGAGCCATTTACCATATATTCCTTGTTGTCAATGAATGCAAGTCGTTCCGCTAATGGCATTCTATCCTCGTTGAAAGCAGTAAAGTGAAGGATGCCTGATGGCAAACTGTCTGTAAGCAGGTGCCCTTTTACTGAGAGATAATCTTCAAAATTGATTTCATTCTCGTACACCACCAGGTTATTTATCTGGGCTACCAATATGATTTTCTGAAAACTGCCTTTGTTGTTTTTACTGCGGTTTACAGTAAATAGTTTGCCGCCTTTTTCATCTTGTACATTCAGCGTTATGCCGGCCGGCTGAACTTCCGGAAGAGAATATGTTATTGCATTTCCTTCAATGGTGGCTGTGTATTTTTTACCTGCCACAGGACGCAAACTAAGCTTGCCGATTCCGTCGTGGTATGAGTTGAAAGGAAAAGTTACCCCATCGTTTGAGTTCACAACCCCTTTTACACTCACGGGTCTTCCTAATGGATCGGTTGCTTTGAATGCAACAACATTTGTAATACCATCAACGAAGTTTCCACTTTCGGGAAAGAATTGCAAGGTTACCGCCTTGCCATAGATTGTAGCTGTTTTAATGTGTTTCTCTGAAGAATTGAAAACAAAAAGCGTCTTCTTATAAAGCAGCTCCGGTAATTGAAAATCCGCGGCTGCTGCCGTATAGGCACGAACCACGTAAGCTGCCTGCGGGAGCGAGTCGGGCAGGTCAATGCTGCCCTTAACCGATGCACCGGCAACCGGGTATTTTTTAGAAGCGATTACATTGCCATTCGCATCCTGCATTTCCAGGTAAAAGTTATGGCTCAATGTACTGGGCATTCCATTGTGAAAAAGATAGGCCTTGAACCAGACCGTTTCACCCGCTATGTAGTAATCCTTATCGTAGTGGAGGTAGATCTTCTCCTGTGGATTCCTGATATTGAAATTTGAAAGAGCAGTGGAAAAGTTTTGTGCCTTGAGAGTAAGCGCTAAATGACAAAATGCAAAAATGGTAAAAGCATTCCAGAATGATTTCATAGAAATCTGTTAGATAAACAAGTATTGTTCAGCCTGAATTTAGGAAATACTTCTTAATTGTACAAGGCGACGTTGTTTCTGATGAGATAATCAACTTCCTATTAACGATGCAGCAGGTAGTACTGACGCATAATTTCAAAGGCTTCTTCCTTTAACTGCTGCGCAGTTTTGTTGCTTACGTCGATCTGTGGTAAAAAGTGCATTTCTACCTTCGCCGGCCAAAAGAAAAATGTTTTACGTGGCAATACTTTTGATGTGTAAAATATTAATGCTGGAATAAGCGGTTTTTTGGTGTCGATGGCAAGTCGGAAAGCGCCATCATGGAAACGTTGCAGCGGTTCTTTGGTCTTGTTCCGCGTTCCTTCGGGATAGATACACATGTGCAGCCCCTGCTCCAGTACCTCACGCATTCTTAAATAAGAAGAACGGCGGCTCTCTTCGCTCCTCCGGTCAACAAGAACTGCTCCGCGTTTATAAACAATACCGAAGATGGGAATCTTTGCCATTCCAGCCTTGGCGATGGTTTTGTTGGCGCCCGGAATAGCCGGTGAGGAAAGCGGGGGATCCATCAACGAATTATGGTTGCAAACAACAACATAGTTCTGGCCTTTTTTAAAATGTTCCCTTCCCACGATTTTCCTTCGCACACCACTTAGAATAAAGAAGAGTGCCATCCACCGACTGTAAAAGAAATAGGCGACCCTTGAACGTTTTGGTTCTTTCCATAAAACAGAAAGCCCAACGGG
>DASVSM010000305.1:0-2449 GCA_036388115.1 Flavisolibacter sp. | reverse complement strand
AATAATGGCCGGGTGTTCAGGAAAAAAGGTTTGTTGGGGAGAAGTACCGCCAATGATGTGTCTTTCTTTCTTATGCAATGCTCCAGCGGCCGTCAGCATCTTTTGTGTAGGAAAGGCCGTTGCTCATGTGATAGATTTCTTTGCCGGTTTTTTTGTCAACTGTTGCTTTTTGTTCGTACACACGAATGCCATTGTTTTCCCTGGTGAGATAAACCAATAATGCATTCATGGTCGGCGCCACTTCGTGCAGCCACTGCTCATCACTTTCCCGTACAAAAGCCTGGCTCATATAAAAGCATTTAAAGAAACAAAAGAAAAAAGCATGCCCACTCATTACTGATTTCTCATCACTCATTTGCTATCATCACCCTTTCCCCTGTTTCCATCGCCTTGTAAATGGCCTGCAGAATTCTTACATCCTTTCGCCCTTCTTCACCGGATACAGAGGTTGGCCTTCCCTCTTTAATACACAAAGCAAAGTCATCCATTTGCAGGGCCTGTTGGTTCACGTCCGGAAAATTCATTTCGCCATCCGATGTCTTTCCTTTTAAGTCATGGTAAGGATAAGCAGGATCAAGTTCAAACCAGCCGTTCTCGGCTTCCACCCGCAGGCGGTTCCGCTTTTCGGAATAAGAGCTGGTACATTTTGCAATCGTTCCATCGGGCATCTCCATCTGCCAGTCAATAGCCTCTTCTACGGTCGCAAATTTGTGGTGATCATGTTTGTAGCCTTCCTGTGCTGTAACTGCAATTGGTTCCATGCCCGTTGCATAACGCACAGCCTGTACGCAATAAACGCCTACGTCCATCAGGGGCCCGCCGCCTGCCAAAGCTTTGTCTATTCGCCAGCCCTCCACTTCCTTTAAACCATGGTCAGCTTCAATCAGATTGATCTTGCCATAAACTTTATTCTGGTCCAGCCGCATGACCTCCTGGTTGTGTGGTTCAAAATGCAGGCGGTAACCAATAGAAAGCAGCTTGCCAGCTTCCTTACAGGCAGCAATCATGCGGTTGCATTCTTCCACGGTAACGGCCATTGGCTTTTCGCAGATGACATGCTTACCCGCCTGTGCCGCACGAACCACATATTCTGCATGCAGTGCTGTGGGCAATACCACGTAAACAATGTCAATATCGGGGTTGTCTTTTACCGAGTCAAAATTATTGTAGCTGTAGCAGGCGTCTTCAGGAAGATTGTATTTTGCCTGCCACCGTGCCTTTTTTTCTTCGCTTCCGGTTACAATTCCCGCCAGGTAACAATGAGTTGTTTCCTGCAGAGCCGGTGCTAACTGCCCTTCGCTGTAGCTACCGAGGCCAACAAGGGCAACCCCTAATTTTCCGTCTTTCATACCTAAAAAATTTCTTCTTAAAATCTATAAAAATGAAGCCACGAATTTTAACAAAAAAAGGTCTGTAATAATATACTTTTAAAGGTCTGAAACGGTTGTAAATTACGTAGGTAAATGGCGCGGCTATGTTAGCGATGGCAGGTGTTGATTGAGCGATGATTCCAAACCATTAAGCTAACATTTAATTTTTGCCATTAAACGCTGTCGAAATTTGTAGTCAAATCATACAAATCCAAATAAAAAAATGACAGACCGTTTATATACATCAACCACCGATATCGAAAGAGCAAGGGCCCTTTGGGAAAAAGGTGTGTTGCTTGCCGAACGCACCGAAGGTTTTTACAAACTGCAGCTTATTCAGTTGCATGATGTGTACCTGGAAGTAACCTGGCACATTCACTTTAACGTGGTGGTAAAAGTGAGCAGCTTTACCGACACAGAACACCTGGAACCTTACTTAGAATCTATTTCCCTTGAAGGACTGTTCGCATAAAATCGTAATCTAGGATACTATTGAAAATAGAGAGCACCCCGCAATAGCGGGGCTCTTTTTTTAGCCCCTCAATCCCGAAGGAGGAAGCGTCAAAACACAGACCCTTGCTTTTGCACGATAGTTATTAGGCTCAACCAGTTATTGATTGGGTATTTTTCTTTTTGAACCAGAGGCTAGAATAACTATGAAGCTTGTCTTGCGTCGCACTCTTGTACGCTTTGTAATTCTATTGAGCTTAGCTTACTTGAACACGGTTATTTTTTCTTTTTCTTTCTGCGTAAACCCACCCCAAAGTTTTACAGTAAAATCATTCATCAAACTCGCCCCTCCAGGGAGGGGATGGTCGTTTCAGTGGAACCATTATCTTAAGATCACATCCCCTCCCCGGAGGGGCAAGGTTAAAATAGAACTGTAGTTTAGCAAACTGGGGTGGGTCTACGCAATTGAATAAAGCTGTCGTCCATCATCTTATTCATTCAAGAACTAATAGCGTTTAAATAGAAAGACAGGGAATACACAACGAGCTTTCCCTTGCGCCGCTGCTCCTCTGCGCCTTTGCCTGAAACCCTCTCCCCGATAAAAGACAAACCGAAAAAGAAAAGGCACT
>DASVSM010000304.1:0-4493 GCA_036388115.1 Flavisolibacter sp. | reverse complement strand
ATGGCGCAGGCCTGGATGATTTCTGGAACCTGATGTTAAGTAATCCGTTGTCGGCAGGGGGCTTTCTTTGGGATTTTTGCGACCAGGGCGCCGTTCGCACCGATAGAAACGGGCAGCTGGATACAAAAGGAAACGCCGCTGCCGATGGCATTCTTGGACCCTACCGCGAAAAAGAAGGAAGCTTCTTTACCATCAAAGAGATATGTTCACCGGTGTATTTTCCAAAACGGTTGTTGACAAAAGAATTTGACGGCAAACTGCAGGTTGAAAACCGTTATCACTATACCAACCTGGATCAGTGCAGGTTTAGCTGGCGCTTGAAAAAGATGACAGGGTTGGAACCCGGTGACAGTATATCCATCTCCGGTTCATTGTCCGCTCCCAATGTTGCGCCGCAAACGGGTGGCACCTTAGCGGTTGCCTTGCCAAAAGACTGGAGCACCTATGATGTATTGTACATCACGGCAAAAGATTTGTACGGACGCGAATTGAACACCTGGTCATGGCCCGTTACAACACCGGATGAAATGGCGAAGCGTTTGCTTCCAAAGCCGGCTGGTTCCGTAAGCGTTTCAGAAGAAGGCGGAAAGCTGACGATGAAAGCAGCCAACACAGAAGTCATCATTGATTTGAAAACAGGATTGCTTGCCGGCGCCAAAAACAGTCGCGGTGCCCTGTCGTTAACCAATGGGCCAGTTCTTATTAACGACACCACTGCTACCAGTGCCGCAGTGCGGCATTACGATACGCTGGGCACCCATGTGGTAAGAGTGACATACGATGGCAGGAAGCGGTTTCAATTTACATGGACCATGCAGCCTTCCGGCGTACTGGGATTACGTTTTCAATACCGCCCCGAAGCCAACGAAGAAATGCTTGGGGTCAGCTTTAATTATCCGGAAGAATCCGTACAGGGAATACAGTTGATTGCCAATGGCCCTTACCATGTTTACAAAAACCGCATGAAGGGAACCACGTTCAACTCATGGGCTAAAACATATAACAATACTATTACCGGCGAAACCTGGAACTACCCGGAGTTCAAAGGGTACTACGCCAATTTTTATGCAGGAAAACTGCAAACAAAAGAAGGCCCTTTTTCTGTTTATACCGAAACGGAAAATCTTTTCCTGCACCTGCTGAATCCCGCCGTTGCAAGAAGTTTGGGAAGAGCCAATTCAATGGCTGTTTATCCAAAAGCCGGAGGTATTTCTTTTATGCACGGTATCACGGCTATCGGCACCAAAAGCCAGAAACGCGAAGACCTCGGTCCACAAAGCGGGAACAACATCACATTCGCCAACGGTGGTCAGGATACGCAGGTAGGACAGCTATATTTTGATTTCCGGTAAGAAGACGTTCGCAAAATGGTGAGAGAACTTGCCGGGTAAAGGCATTGCAACAATACATAGAAAAATGGATACCAACGTTCGTTTCTCATAAAGCAATCAGTGATGCCCGCAGTTATTCATACCATGTATGCAATGGATTGCGGGCTTTTTTACAAATGTCCAAAAAACGGTGTTGGTAAAATGGTGAAGTGTCTGCAATGATATGTGCTAACTTGACCTCAAGTATGAAACCAATGAAAAAATTTCTTATTCTTTTTTCCATCTTTATTCAAACAGCGGCAATTGCGCAAACCCCTTTGCTGACCAATGTGCAGGGCCGCACCACCATCAGCCTCAATGGCAAATGGCAGTACATTATCGATCCATACGAAACCGGTTTTTATAACTACCGCTGGCAGGAAAGGGCGGCAAACGACCGGGAAGCCTACTGGAACACCGATGTGCCGGATAACAGAACGGACCGAAAGGAACATGGCTACACCGATAAGCAAACGCTGAATGTTCCCGGCGACTGGAACTCGCAGGACGAAAAATTTTTGTACTACGAAGGAACCGTCTGGTATAAAAAGAATTTTGATTTTGCGCCGGTTGGAAGAGACAAAAAACTGTTTCTGCATTTCGGCGGGGTGAACTATAAATCGGATGTGTATCTCAACGGAAAAAAGCTGGGTGCACACAAGGGAGGGTTCACGCCTTTTAATTTTGAAATACCCGATACTTTATTGAAAGCAAAAGGAAACATGCTTGTTGTAAAAGTGGACAACAAGCGCTACGCTGATGAAATTCCAACACTCAATACTGACTGGTGGAACTATGGTGGCATCACCCGTGATGTAAACCTGGTGATTGTTCCGCAAACCTTCGTCCGTGATTATTCCGTGCAATTGGCAAAGGCCTCTTCAACATCCGCCCAAAAAACGATGGAAGGCTGGGTAAAGCTGAGCGGCAGCACAAATGGGAAAGTACAACTCCAGATCCCCGAACTTAAGGTGACCAAAGAGATCATTGTCAATGGCGACAGTGCTTCCTTTAGTTTTGCACTTCCGGGCCTGCAACTGTGGTCGCCGCAAACGCCAAAGCTTTACACGGTTATTCTATCCACTCCGGCCGAAACCATCACCGATAAAGTAGGCTTTAGGACCATAGAAGTGCAGGGCCCGCAACTCCTGCTCAATGGCAAACCGCTCTTTCTTCGTGGTATCTGTCAGCACGAAGAAATGGTATCGGAAGGACGCCGTGCTTACAGCAAAGCGGATGCGGTAAAAATCATCAGGCAGTTAAAAGAGCTCAATGCCAACATGGTCAGGCTGGCGCATTATCCGCACAACGAGAACATGATCCGCGCAGCCGACTCGCTGGGTATCCTGGTTTGGTCGGAGATACCTGTTTACTGGACCATTGATTTCACAAGCGCCGCCGTTCTTGCCAAAGCAAAGCAGCAGCTAACGGAAATGATTACCAGGGACCGCAACCGTGCAAGCGTCATCATTTGGTCGGTAGGGAACGAAACACCGCTCTCCGATGCAAGAACCTCCTTTATGCGCCAGTTGATTCAAACGGCAAAACAGCACGATAACACGCGGATACTTTCTGCTGCACTGGAAACACATACAATAAACGGCGTTATCACGGTGGATGATCCGCTGGGTCAGTACACAGACATCGTTTCTATCAACGAATACCTTGGCTGGTATGGCGGGCTTCCCGACAATTGCCGCACCGCTAAATGGGACATTAAATACAACAAGCCTTTCTTCATCAGCGAAACAGGTGCGGAATCCCTTGGTGGTTTTCATGCCGACAGCTTAACACGCTGGAGCGAAGAATACCAGGAGTGGTTTTATAAAGAACAGGTGGGGATGATGAAACGCATGCCTGCCAACTACATTGGTCTTTCGCCGTGGATCATGAATGATTTCCGCTCGCCGCGGAGAAACAATCCGACGTACCAGAATGGCTGGAACAACAAAGGTTTATATGATCACAAAGGAGCGAAGAAAAAAGCATTTTATGTGCTGAAGAAGTACTACGATGAAATGGCAAAAAAGATGCCCTGAGGTTAGTACTTAAAAAGTGAATCAATAATGACGAACTTACGATAATGAACACTAAAGTTTTTTCAGCACTGTCTTTTTTGTTATTGCTCTCTTCCGCTGCTTTTACACAGAGAAGCAGAACGGATTTTAACCAGGGATGGAAGTTCAGGCTGGATAGTGTGCAGCAATACAACAGCGCAGACGTCAACGATGCGGGCTGGCGAACACTCAACCTCCCGCACGACTGGAGCATAGAATTGCCTTTTGATTCTACCAGTCCAACCGGTAACGGCGGTGGCGCTTTGCGTGGTGGAATGGGCTGGTATCGCAAAACATTTTTATTGCCGGAGGAAGACAAGTTCAAGAACATTTTTATAAACTTCGATGGGGTGTATCACAACAGTGAAGTATGGATCAACGGTCAATCAATGGGTGTTCGTCCCAACGGTTATATTTCATTTCGCTATGATCTTACGCCGTATGTAAAGTACGGAACAGAAAAGAATGTGATAGCGGTGAAAGTGGATAATCAGAAGCAGCCAAACTCCCGTTGGTACAGCGGTTCTGGTATTTACAGGGATGTGCGCCTGGAGAAAACGAATCCTGTTCATATTGATAACTGGGGCACGTTTGTAACCACGCCTGTGGTAACAGCCAAAGAAGCAACGGTTGTTATTCTAACAAAAACCATCCCCGAAGGCAACACGCAGTTGCGTTTATTCACAAGAATACTGGATGCCAATGGAAAGGTAGTAGCGCAGTCAAACCATCTTGCCAACATAACTGGTAACGATACAAAGCAGACCTTAAAAGTTTTACAACCTAAGCTTTGGTCCGTAGATAAGCCATACCTGTATAAAGTTATTTCAGAGGTTAAGTCTGGCCCGCAGGTAATGGATAGCTACGAAACCACCTTCGGCATCCGCTATTTCAACTTCGACAAGGACAAAGGTTTTTCACTCAATGGAAAGCCACTGAAAATTTTAGGCGTGTGCAATCACCATGACCTGGGTGCATTAGGTACAGCCTTCAATATTAGAGCTGCCGAACGCCAGTTAGAAATATTGAAAGCAATGGGTTGCAACGGCATTCGCACGTCGCACAA
>DASVSM010000303.1:0-2882 GCA_036388115.1 Flavisolibacter sp. | reverse complement strand
TTATTATCACTGAAGGCAATCTTTTGGCCTCGAACCATCCAGTACCAGGCTTCAGGTTTTAGCACTTCACCTTCAACAGTGGCTTGAAAACTATTCCAGTCAATAGGCATGACACACTGTACCAGTTAACATCTGAACCGTTGCAGCCAGCAGCATGAATACAGTTGCCAAAATAATGGATGTCTAAATAAATACAGTTTCCTTGTGGATTAAAGTCCAGTCGTTCACCCACAATAGCCCACTGGCCATTCTCACCTTTAAAAAAGTTTAATCGTGCATCTATCAGGTAAAGAATATACATGCCGAGGTCAATAAAGGAATTGTGGCCTTGATTGACTGAGTTGTACAGCTTTTGAAGGATTTCTTTTTCTCTTAGCATTTAGAAAGGATCAATTGTTATCCGACATAGCTAAGTACATAATTTTCATTTTCAGCAGACGCTCGAAAAAATTGTTGCAATGTGTGAAAGTCTTCCATGATTTGCCGCTTATTGAATGCTTTGTCAGCAGCATCATCATTATGCCAACAAATAGGGTAAATCATGTTTTCATTCAGTTCATCCGCATTATAGTGTTCAGCTACTTTACTTTCATTGATAGTACTTAATAGTGCATTTATTCTTTTGACCTTCTTTATTGACAAATAGCCTGCAGAATCAGCCTGTTCCCAAAACTCTTCTTCATCGTTTTCCATACCGAAAATATTCGTATCGGTTGGACCAATGTAGTGAACAGGATTAAAGATTTCGGCTATTAACTCCTGGCTATCTTTATCCAAGCCCTTTGAAAGTAAGAATTCTAATCCCATAAATGAGCCAATAAATGTTACGTACGCATCTGTAAGCTCAGCTGGCTTTACGTACTTAGCATCCATCTTTTCAATCATCCGGAAGTGCTCTAAAGTAATGCGGTATAATGTTGCGGATTGACTCATTTAGGTAGAAAAATTTCAAAGGAAGTTAAAACAAATGGTTTTACTTTCTGGATTGGGTCAACCTAGCAAAATTGCAGTCTTGGTAGAAAACAGTACCGTTGACCTATTTGCCTGCGGCATCATTCAAAATGGCAGGAAGGCCGCATGAAATGCGGTTATGATGAATTGACTGTATTCGCTATAAATCATCTTTCCATGCAATACCTGAAAAGAAAAAGGCCACCAATCAACTGGCAACCTTCAGCTATGTAAGTGGACTGTACTGGATTCGAACCAGTGACCCCTACTCTGTCAAAGTAATGCTCTAAACCAACTGAGCTAACAGTCCAGGGAAGTGTAAAATCTAAAATACAAAATGTAGAATGCAAATGTAGCCGCGCAGTTTTACATTTTAAATTTTACATTCAATATTTTACATTTTTCTTCGTCTCAGTTCCTTTTTTATTAACGCCAGTTCTCTTCCTGTTTGTCCGCCCACCGATGTATTCTCCTGTGCACGGCGCATAAGGTAAGGCACCACATCTTTTATGGGTCCAAAAGGCAGGTACTTGCTTACACTGCAACCGGCCTTCGCCAGGTTAAACGTAATGTTATCGCTCATGCCATACAACTGGCTAAAGTGCACATGCGGGTGGTTAAACGGATAATTTCTTTCCTGCAACAATTGCACTGCCAGCAAATTGCTGTACTCATTGTGCGAAGCAACGATCAATCCAATGTTTTCGAGATGGTCAATGCAAAACCGCACAGCATCGTTGTAGTCTTTATCACTGGCTTCTTTGGATGGCTGAATAGGCGAATTGTACCCTTTTTCCGCGGCACGTGTTCTTTCTTTTTCCATGTAGGCGCCACGGACCAGTTTTGCCCCCATTACAAAGTTTCGCTCCAGCGCGGCCTCATAGGTTTTTTTTAAAAACTCCAGGCGGTCGTGGCGGTATAACTGAATGGTATTGTAAATAATTGCTTTCTCCTTGTTGTATTCATCCATCATTAGCATGGTGATGGCATCCACGGGATCCTGTATCCAGGTTTCCTCCGCATCTACCAGCACACCAATCTTTGCCGCAACGGCTGCCTCGCAAATAGCCCGGAAACGCTCCCTCACCCGGTTCCATTCATTGAGTTCTGCGGCTGATATTTTATTCAGCACATAGTTGTACCGTTTGATCAACGAATCCTCCGGTGCTGCATGCATGGCGTCGTCCAGTTTTTCCAGTAAACCAAATCTGGCAAAGCCGGTCACCTTTATGCTCATAAACGGCACGTTGGGTTGCGTACCGGCAAACTGTATCACACGAATGAACTCATCTTTTGCCTGATCGTACGCGGCTTCGCCTTCGGCACCTTCCACGCCATAATCAAGGATCACCTGTACGCCGTATTTGCCAAGCATCTGCGCTACAGGAATTGTTTCTTCCAGTGTTTCGCCGCCAACAAATTGTTTGAAAATGGTTTTACGGATCAGCCCTTTTACCGGCAGCCCGGCTTTGATGCTCCAGGGAGCAAAACGGGTTCCCAATTTAACGATCCATGGTTGTCCCATCAGCGAGAAAAGAAAGTGCGCATCTTTCAAATCCTTCTTCGTCTTTGGGGCAAAAGCAATGGCTGTGTTATCAAAAGAAATCGGGTCGTTCATAGAAGGGCAAATGTAAGGGAAGAACGTTTTGGGTTTGGGGTTGGGTGTTTGGGGTTTGGAGTTGTCGTGATAATGCTGGTTTTCTCTCTTCTCCTTTTCTTCTTTGCTCTGTGCGAATTTTTTTGGACCAGAGGCCGGAATATCTAGTAAGCTTCCGTTGCGTCGCACTCTTGTACGCTTTGTAGTTCTATTAAGCAGGAGTATTTAGATGCAGTCTTGTTTTCTTTTCCTTCTGCGTAGACCCACCCCAACGTTTTACAGAAAAGCATTTTCCCAAACTCGCCCCTCCAAAGAGGGGATGGCCGTTGAAAGT
>DASVSM010000302.1:0-4513 GCA_036388115.1 Flavisolibacter sp. | reverse complement strand
CCCAATAACGCTGGCGACTGAATGCTGCATCACGCATTCTGTAGTTCACTTTTCTCTTCCCGATTCCTAATTCCTCCAGCTTACCAATCACTACCTCAATCGCATCACGCATCAACATCCCATCCAAAAATCCACTATTCGTTAACAGGGCATCTTTTGTTGGGTTGGCCTCTTCACCGTTATAGGCATCGCCAATAATATTGGTAATGGGTAAATTAAAATGCCTTGCAAACCTGTGGTCACGTTCATCACCATTAGGTACAGCCATAATAGCACCGGTACCGTACCCGGCCAATACATATTCGGAAATCCAGATCGGAATTTGCCGGCCATCAAAAGGATTCACTGCGTAAGCGCCGGTGGCCACACCGCTGATCTTTTTCTCTGCCATACGTTCCCGTTCGCTGCGGCTTTTTACATAGGTGATATAATCTTCTACGGCCCCTTTTTGTTCTGCTGTAGTGATCTGTTCTACCAACTCATGTTCAGGAGCAATGACGATGAAGTCAACACCGAAGATGGTGTCGGGACGGGTGGTGTAAACACGGAGAACCGCCTCATCCCCCAACCCCTTCTCCTCGCGGAGAAGCGGGGAAGTACCCGACAGTTTCTGTGCATTTTTTGCGTTTTGAATGTGCAGCTGGATTTGTTGAACAACGTCTTCAATGTTTTGAAGCACGTCCTCATTACTGAAACGAAGCACTGTGTACCCTGACTGCTCAAGGTCTTTTTGCCTTGCCTTATCGAGGCTAGTTTGTTCAGGATTGTTGTGATAGCCTCCATCAACTTCAATAACCAGTTTGGCTTCAAGAATAGCAAAATCAACAATAAATCCACTGATCGAATGTTGTCTTCTCACCTTACTGCCTAACTGATTATTTCTGATGTGCTGCCAGAGTGTTCCTTCCGCCTCTGTTTGGTTTTTTCTGTTTTCGCGACCATATTCTTTTATCGTGTGCCACGTTGTTTGGTCTGTCGTTTTAAAATAGTGTCCGCTGCTCTTTTCACTATCGTCAGTAATCGTCAGATTTTCGGAGCCTTCGCTCCCCTCTCCGCGAGGAGAGGGGCCGGGGGTGAGGCGGAAATCAATCTCCGCCCCGGAACTTTTGCCGATCCAGTTCGTTTGCATTTCTTTCATGGCATCGCTGAAATCCACTGTTTCCAAACCTTGCAGCAAACGATCGGCATATTCTGTAATGCGCAAATACCATTGGCGCAGGCTTTTTTTCACCACGGGATAACCGCCGCGTTCGCTTACACCATTCACCACTTCATCATTGGCCAGAACAGTCCCTAATGCTTCGCACCAGTTTACTTCACCATAACCGCAATACGCTACACGGTACTCCATTAAGATGATCTGCTTTGTTTTTTCGGAAAAGCCTTTCCAGTCAGCTGCGGAGAAGGTATTGCCCATTGCTGGTTGCCGGTTGTCGGTTGCTGGAATTTGAAACTGTGAGTTTGGAATCGGGTGCCCCCCATTACCCTCCTGCTCAAATATCCTGACCAGGCCATCAATGGGTTCGGTTCTATTCGTCTTACGGTTATACCAGCTCTTGAAGAGTTGCAGGAATATCCACTGTGTCCATTTATAGTATTTCGGGTTCGACGTGTTGACCTCTCGGCTCCAGTCGTAACTAAAACCAATCTTGTCCAACTGGCTTCTAAAGGTGGAAATATTTTTTGCCGTGCTCACTGCCGGGTGCACGCCGTGTTCAATGGCATATTGCTCTGCCGGCAAACCAAAGGCGTCGTAACCCATTGGGTGAAGCACATTAAAGCCTTTCAGCCGTTTGTAGCGGGCATAAATATCAGAGGCAATGTATCCTAATGGATGGCCCACGTGCAGGCCAGCCCCACTTGGGTAAGGAAACATGTCCAGCACATAATACTTCGGCTTTTCCGACTGGTTGGATACTTTGTAAGCGCCGTCTTCCGTCCATTTCTGCTGCCACTTTTTTTCAATCTCTCTGAAATTATATTCCATAGTTCGTTTCTGATTTCTATTGCCCGTGTTGCAGGCAATATTAATGTTTAATCAACCTTTGTAAAACAGGAAAATTTACCTGACAGGTTACACCGAAGCTCTCATTGTTAGCAAGAGGTTATTATTTCCCACGCATCCTGTTCATCCCATTAATCATGGTTCGGACAGGCAATATTAAAAGCAGGCAATCGTTAGGGAAAGGCAAAAATAAACCATTCGACTGTTTAATCGATTCGTTAGCCGTTGTCTGACCTTGATGCAATACACCAAACCACTATTTTTGTCCACCTGAAATAAAAATTAGCATGGCGCAAATCGGAAGAGCTTCGTCCAAAAGAGGAAAACCGTCCTATGTAATGAGCATCATCGGTGTCACCCTTGTCCTTTTTTTGTTAGGTATTGTAGGCTGGCTGGTGATCAACACCAGTAAACTGGGCGACTATTTCCGTGAGAACGTGGAAGTGCAAGTGGAACTGACCGATAAAATTACGCCGAAGGACAGTGCCATGCTGATGCAGTCCTTTGCCGCCAAGCCTTACATTAAGGACCATGAGTTTATTACGCAGGAAATGGCGAAGGACCGTTACCTGAAAGATGGCAATACTGATTTCAGTACTATCCTTGACGTAAACCCGCTGCACCCCGGCATTTATTTCCGCCTGAAACAAGGATATGTGCAGACCGATTCGCTGCAACGGATCGCAAGGGAAATAAGGGAGGGAGAATATGCCGGCCTGATTACCGATGTGACCTACCCCGTGAATCTTGTCACGAACATCAATGATTATTTCCGCAATATCAGCCTCATTATCCTGGGTATCGCCATCATCTTATCCATTGTGGTGATCTTCCTCATTGATAACACCATCCGCCTGGCCATGTTCAGCAACCGCTTCATTATTAAAACCATGCAGATGGTGGGAGCTACACGGGGATTCATTTCACGTCCGCTGGCGATCCGTGCTGTTATTAACGGGGCCATCAGCGCAGGCATCGCAATTTTACTGGTTTATATCCTGATCAGCGTAGCGGAAAACTTTGTTCCGTGGCTGCAGAATGTACGCTCCAGTTCTACGCTGATCCTGCTATTTCTGGTGCTGTTGCTGATTGGTATCACCATCACGTTCCTTAGTACATGGCGAAGTGTATCCAAATACCTGCGGATGAAGCTGGATGAATTATACTGATTCCATTTCCGGGCTAAAGTGTTTGCTGCGTAGAAACGCTTTTGCCAACCGGGAAACCGGCAACCGAGGTTTTACGGAATTTAAGCCAAAGAACTCCGAATACGGAACGACAACCGCAAACTTTCCTTATTTTGCCCTCATTAAGTAAATTCAATATGAAGTCAACAAGACCCGTAAAAGGAACACCAACAAGATCATCGGTACCGGCTGCTACCAGGAAAAGAGAAGCTGCAGCCGAATTGTTCGGGAAAGAGAACTTTAAGTGGATGCTGATTGGCGTAGGCGTTTTAATGCTTGGTTTTATATTAATGGCCGGCGGTGGCAGCGACGACCCGAATGTTTTTAATAAAGACGAAGTGTATAGCACCCGTCGCATAACCATTGCTCCTATTATTATCCTCATTGGAATAGCTATCGAGATCTATGCAATCTTTCGCCAGAACAAAACCACAGGGGCTGCTGAATAATGGACTTATTTCAGGCCATTATCATTGCCATTGTTGAGGGCCTTACCGAATTTTTGCCCATCTCATCTACCGGTCACATGGTGATCACCAGCTCCGCGTTTGGCATTCATGATGACAACTTCACCAAACTGTTTGAAGTGGCCATCCAACTCGGTGCTATCCTTGCCGTAGTAATTCTTTACTGGCGAAAATTCTTTCAATTCAGCCGCTGGCAGTTTTATGCAAAACTCATGGCAGGTGTGATTCCCGCACTGGTTTTCGGATTTTTGTTCAATGACCTCATTGATGAAATGCTGGGTAGTTCGGCCATTGTGGCAACAAGCATGGTGCTGGGTGGCATTGTGCTTCTTTTTATTGATAAATGGTTCAACCAGTCAACTGTACCACCCTCTGATATTCTTGCCACTGAGGTCACCAAGGCTGAAGTGATTGAAGCAGAAGAACGTCTGGATTTTAAAAAATCCTTCATCATCGGGCTGTGGCAGGTACTGGCAATGATACCGGGTGTCAGCCGCAGTGCGGCTTCTATTATCGGCGGCATGCAGCAGCATCTTACCCGCAACTTTGCCGCGGAGTTTTCTTTTTTCCTGGCAGTGCCCACCATGTTTGCAGCATCTGCTTATTCCTTGTTTCTGAAGAAATGGGGACAAGGTGAGGTGAAGCAAAAAGGATATGAACTTATTCTGGCGACTTCGCAAAACACAACCGCGTTTATTGTCGGCAACATCGTGGCGTTCGTCGTTGCTTTGTTAGCTATCAAATTCTTCATTTCTTACCTGCAAAAGCACGGTTTCCGGTTCTTTGGCTGGTATCGCATCATTGCCGGATCAATTCTTCTCCTTTTAGTTGCATTGGGTTACCTAAAGTAATGC
>DASVSM010000301.1:0-6365 GCA_036388115.1 Flavisolibacter sp. | reverse complement strand
CATAATTAATGATTTAGATGTAGAGTAACGCTACACAACTATTGAATACCATGCTCCTGCCAAAAGTTTGAAAGAATACAAATGAAGGCTTAGATTAGTAATGCAAACCACCAGAAAAAGAATTTGACTAACTTTAAAATCAGCAATGAGAATGAGTGGCTCGTTGCAACTGTACGTTTCTTCGTCCCTGTCAGAAGATAGCGTTTGCCAATCAGTTTAAACTATAAAAATGCGATCTGATTTTCTGCTAATGACAGGGTGCACATCTTTCTTGCTGTTTGCTTCTTGCGGAGCTAAAAATGATACACCACCGCAGATACTCATTAAAGACATGAACCTTAAAAGGGGCGAACTTATCTCGTGCGGACCAACCGATAAACAATTTGGGTTGCTTGCTTTTGAAATAACCGGTAAAGAAGAAGTAAAGGAAGATTTCAGGCTGGCATTAAAACTCCTGCACTCCTTTGAATACGACGAAGCCGAAAAAGTTTTTGCAGGCATCCTTGATAAAGATCCGAAGTGCGCTATGGCCTATTGGGGAATTGCCATGAGTAATTTTCATGCGTTGTGGGCGCCACCTACGGAAGCCGAACTGCAAAAAGGTGCCAGGGCAATTATTATTGCAAATTCCATTGCACAAAAAACCGAACGGGAAAAAGGGTATATAGCTGCCATTGACGTTTTTTACTAGGATTATAAAAACACAGATCATCGTACAAGATGCATTCAATTTGAGAAGGCAATGGAACAACTTCGGCAGAAATATCCGGATGATAAAGAAGCTGCTATCTTATATGCATTGGCGCTGAATGCAGCTGCCGACCCGGCTGATAAAAGTTTTGCAAAACAAAAAAAGGCAGGAGATATTTTAAACTCACTCTATCCCGGTCAGCCGGATCATCCGGGGATTGTGCATTACATCATTCATACCTACGATTCGCCTGAACTTGCCGCGATGGGGTTAACTGCCGCCCGTAAATACGCCTCCGTAGCACCTTCCTCTGCACACGCCCTGCACATGCCATCGCATATATTTACAAGACTGGGTTTATGGGAAGAATGTATTACATCCAACCTGGCCTCTGTTAATTCGGCGCAGTGTTATGCAACGTCGGCCGGCATAAAAGGCCATTGGGATGAAGAGCTTCACGGGCAGGATTACCTGATGTACGCCTATCTTCAAAAACGACAAAACAGCCTGGCTGAAAAGCAGCTGGCTTACCTTGATACGATACAGGAAATTCATCCTGCCAATTTCAAGGTAGCGTATGCTTTTGCCGCCATGCCATCCCGTTATGTGCTGGAGAATAAAGCGTGGCAACAGGCCGCCACATTAGCCTTGCCTCAAAAGAATTTTTCATGGAATGAGTTTCCGTGGCAAAAAGCCATCATTCATTTTACGGGAATGATGGGCGCCATACACACAGGCAACAAGGCAGCGGTAAATCCTGAGCACAACGAGCTGAAACGTTTACACAACGTACTGCTGATGCAGAAAGATAACTATAAGGCCAAGCAAGTTGAAGTTCAAATAAAAACAGCAGAAGCGTGGATGCATTTTAAAGATGGCAGGAGTGCCGAAGCTGTAGTACTGATGCAGGAAGCAGCAGACCTGGAGGACAAAACAGAGAAGCATCCTGTTACACCCGCGGAAGTGATTCCGGCGAGGGAATTTTTAGGGGATATGCTGCTGCAAATGAACCAGCCCACAAAAGCACTGCAAGCTTATAAACTGAACCTGAAAAAACACAGCAATCGCTTTAACGGACTTTATGGCGCTGGCATAGCTGCGGAAAGATGCGGCCTGCTGAATGAAGCAAAAACTTACTACCGGCAATTACTTACCATTGCCGACAAAGGCAGCTTTAACCAGCCTGATTTGAAACGGATAAAGGAGTTTTTGTAGCCATTGAAACGTTGTTGAGCTATTTTCTGGCGAGTCTCTAAAACGGACTCGCATTTTTTTAAGCCGGTTGCGGAAGCGGATCTTTGAACAGAATCAGCAGAGCCATAACAGACAGGCAAAGTAATTGTAGAAACAATAAGGTAGCGTTTAAGCAAAAGAAAGAACTGAAAAAGGAAAGGAAGACAAGCATGAAAAACATCAGCGAGATAAAGTTCAGAAATGATTTCGTAAAAAATTTTAAGGGAGATGATACTGGTAACCGCAAGCCACGGCAAACACCGGGCATGTTTTACAGCAAAGCCATACCAACGCCGGTAGAAAAGGTGACGCTGTTGGCCTGGAGCGATGAGTTAGCGGCAGAGCTGGAAATAGCCAAACCCGCAACACAAAAAGAAATTGATGTACTCGGTGGTAATGAGGTCACAGGTTCTATGCTGCCGTACGCAGCCTGTTATGCCGGTCACCAGTTTGGGAACTGGGCAGGTCAACTAGGCGACGGCCGGGCAATAACATTGGGAGAGCTGGTAACATCGAAAGTGCAGAAATGGGAGTTACAGCTAAAAGGGGCAGGCCCCACAGCGTATAGTCGCAGGGCCGACGGCAGGGCTGTATTACGCTCATCTGTGAGGGAATACCTGATGAGTGAAGCCATGCACTATCTGCGTGTGCCCACTACCAGGGCACTGAGCCTGGTTAGAACAGGTGAGCCGGTTTTGCGGGATATGTTTTACGATGGTCATCCGGCTTATGAACCCGGTGCCATTGTTATGCGGGTCGCACCGACGTTTTTGCGCTTCGGAAATTTTGAAATGCTGGCCGCCAGGGGAGAGACTGATAACCTGCGAAAGCTGGTGGATTGGACCATTGAAAGATACTATCCGCATATCCAGGGCGAGAACAGGATAATGACCTGGTACCGGGAAGTAGTGGAGCGTACGGCGAAGATGATAGTGGAATGGCAACGTGTAGGTTTTGTGCACGGGGTAATGAACACCGACAATATGTCCATTCTCGGCCTGACCATCGATTACGGTCCCTACTCATTTGTTGATAATTACGATCCTCTTTTTACCCCTAACACGACTGATCTGCCAGGCAGGCGTTATGCGTTTTCGCGACAGCCTTCTGTGGGCAAATGGAACCTTGGTGCTTTGGGTGGTGCCATTCTTCCTCTTGTATCCGGACAGGAAGAATTAATGCCAGCCATTGAACAATATGACGACGTGTACTGGGCCGCGTTTTATTCTATGATGAGCAATAAATTAGGCCTGGATGACATAAAGCAGGAGGATGTGCCGCTGATTACCGACCTGGAAAAAATGCTGGCTGCGATACAGCCTGATATGACGATCTTTTACCAGCTTCTGACCAGCCTTTCAATGGATACAAATACCAAACAAGGAATGGTTGAACACTTCCATGAAAGTTTTTACAATGAGCTTTCCGAAAAAGAAGCGGAGCAGTTATTCTCGTGGATACAACGATATATGGAAAGGCGAAATAAAAATACGATCAGTGCAGAAGAATCAGTAACACGAATGAAGGAAAACAATCCGCGGTTTATCCTGCGCAATTATCTGCTTCATCAGGCTATTGAAGAACTGGAAAAAGGAGATGATACCTTGTTTGTAAAACTGCAGCAGGCAATGAAAGAACCTTATACCACAAATCATGATGAGTTCTTTCAAAAGCGTCCATCCTGGGCAGGGCAAAAAGCAGGATGTTCAATGTTGAGTTGCAGTTCGTGATAATAGGAGAACGTTCTTACCCGATGGATCTGAAAGGCAGTTGCACAACTGAAAAAATTGTTAGTCAGTCCGGTCAGGTTAGACGATGATAGCAAGACATTTTGTTCATTTTGTTATAAGCCTTGTTTCGTTTTTTGCTTGTTTTCATTGGCAAGGCTGCTATCTTTCACATGCATCGCATCTTTATCCTGTAAAATCATTTGCAACTGTTTTTCACGTAGTGTAAGTTTCCCGGTTACCTCGATTGTCTTATTCAAATACAGTTTCTGGCTTACTTCTCCATTTGAAAAAGCGGTGGCATCGTTAATCACCAAATCTATCTTTCCGCTGGAAGCAGAACTTTTCAGTTGCACAACTACCTGCTCTTTATTTTGGGGATTGAATGATATGTTTTCTATCACGCCACTGATCGTTACCGTGTCATTTATAAAAAAGCGGGCTTCATCCGTTGTCAGGGACGAAAGAATACGAATTTGTTTTTTATCACTTATCTGGATGTAGGGTGTTTGGTCGTATAAATACACCAGTCCGCTGATGCAAACTTGCTTGTTGGTATAAAACGCCTTTGGCAGATTACCTAATTTTCTTAAATCATCTTTCCAGATTATGGCTCTTCCCTTTGGCCCTGATAAAGTGCTTTGAAAGTCGAGTATCGTAGCCTTGTTCTGGAAGGATTCAAAAAAGCGGGTGATGTATACGGTGCCACACATAGTCACGTTCCGGCCGATATGCTGTTCCATTTGCGTAGCCTGTATGTTTGCCAAAGTAGGAGGATTGTACTGCTTGTTCAGTTCATCTAAGAAAACATTACTCAGGCTTCTGAATTTTGCCGCGCCATTTGCCGGCAGGCGCAGGTCAACAAAATCACTGAACATGAATTTCCTGACTGCCACCACATTGTGCCGGCTTAGCAAACTAAGATCAGCCGGCGCAAGCAAATATCTATGGGTATAGTTGTTCTCCTGCAAGCTGGTATGAAAGGTCTGCATCTCCGTTGATTTTACCTTTACCTCTGCTGCATTATCAAGTTTGAGGATAACCAGGTCATCGATGTTAATGGTGGCCACACCCCAGTCTGAGCTGCTCATTTCCAGGTAGAGCTGCGAAGCATCAGCGCTAAAAGAAAAAGACAGTTTTGCTTTTTGTGATTGAACCACAGCAATAGGTGCTGTTTTAACTGTTGATTGTCCGCTAAGCTGGCTGTTTTCCTTCGTTTCCGGCTTTTGGGCCGTAACACACATTGGCAAAAGCAAGAGTAAACAATAGATGAGTTTCATATTGGACTACCAGTTGGTTAGGAATACTTACGAGAAATCTGGACAGATGGATTATCACCCGGCAGCATTCGGCGTCGCCATCAGCCAATTTATAGCGAAGTAAAACAAGATACCGAAGACCCTTTTGCGATGTGTTTGCTCCTGACTACTCAAAACGCACAGCCGGGAGTATAAACCGCAACACATCATTCACCAGCACGCCTTTCGTCGTTTTCAACTCTTTCAGGAAGGGATTAATATCCTTGCCATAAGCCCTTGAGCTGATTCCAAACAAAAGAATGCCTGCTTTGCCATTTTTATCAGTGATCGTTTTATACCGGTAAACATTTCTTTCGACTATCGATGGGCTGCCATCCGGAGCATTTGCAGACAGAAGAAAATCCAGCAAGTACTCACCTGTCTTTTCATTGTTCAATAATTCGAATTGCACCATCGGATTTGTTTTTTTCAGACCCTTTAGCTCATTCACCTTGGTTGCCACTACATCTGCCAGCTTTGCGGACCCGCTCAACACTTCCAGCAACATCATGCTTTTGAACCCCGAAAGGTTGTCGTCTTTTTGCAGATACTCCTGCTTGTAATAGCCTGACGCAGGATGGGAGGACCAGGCCAGGTTGTAGGCTTTTTTCTGAAAGCTGAGCGAACCCTTTATGCCCAGATAGTCGGTGGTGTTTTGTGCATAGATCATGGCAAACGGAAGCAATAAAAAGGAAAATAAAAGACCAGCAGATACTTGTTTCATGTAAACGATTTAAAGCGGTAAGATGAGACAGCGAGATGGTGACAACAAAGAATGTTTTCAACTGGTGCGCAGGCATTTGCAAACGGCGTAAAACGCTGTCACTGCCTTTAGGTGATGAGGTGGTATCATAAACTGAAAGAACACGGCCAATGGCCGGGTAGCAGCTTCCATTCCAAGAGTTACCCCGTTGCACCAAGCTAAAATGAACATCGGTAAAGATGGCGCTAACACAATCACCCGCTACTCCGGAAATAAACTTTTATCGATTCCCGGAATAATCCGCAGGGCATTTTTATAGTATATCTTCTTTAAGATTTCATCCGGAAGGTTCATTCCGTACATAGCCCAAAATGCATGGTATTTTTTATGATAAGGGAAGTATTCATCAGCGGTTTCCAGCACCCTGAAATAAGTGGTGTATTCTTCCGGCACCCAGGCGTCTTTCCCAAATAAAATCCGGTCCTGAAATTTTTCAAAAAACTTTCCGGCAGCAATCGGCTGTCTTCCCAATTCAGCAATTACCGCCCCGAATTCAATATACATGTTCGGGATCTCAATCATCAGGTTCGACAAGGCAGCAAGGTTATTTGCCAGCCAGCCAAAATGCGCATTGATGAAAATTGTTCCGGGATGTTTTTTGAACATACGATGTTGCTCCGCAATGATCTGCTCCCACGGTGCAGTAGTTTCAG
>DASVSM010000300.1:0-2287 GCA_036388115.1 Flavisolibacter sp. | reverse complement strand
AATGATTAACGGGAAAGAAGTAGCCAATGCGTACAGCGAGTTGAATGATCCTATCGACCAACGCGAACGTTTTGAAGAACAGGTACGCCTGATGGAACGCGGTGATGTGGAAGCCATGTACATCGATCATGATTTTTTACGTTCCCTGGAATATGGCATGCCGCCAACGTCGGGCATTGGTATTGGCATCGACCGTTTGTGCATGTTGCTTACCAATCAGCCATCCATCCAGGATGTATTGTTCTTTCCGCAAATGCGGCCGGAAAAGTTTCAGGGTGTGGATGATGAGGAAACGGGGGCTGCTGTTTCAATAAAGGAATAATATGTGCACAAAGCGAAAGGAAAAGGAGAAGGTTAGCTTTCTCCTTTTTGTTTAAATGATCATTCCAATTGTCAGTTCTTTTCCTGCATGGGAGCGGGTACTTGCGGTTGGATAACCGGAAACATTTTTGCCGAGATAGATATTTCGTCTTCCATAAAAAATGCCGCCCCTTTCTTCGAGCTTTAAAATGCCATCCCCACCCCTGTTTCTTTGCCTGCTGCGCATTTCCGGCGTCAGGAAAGGATCATCGTCAAAGTGAAAATCATCAATGTAATACTCATTCTTATCAGGTTCTTTTAGGGTGATGTGTATATGTGCCGGCGGACCAGTTTGTGCGTAGGAGGCGGGCCGAACCGTGAAAAATTTATATTCTCCTTTGGCATTTGTTTTCATCCATCCGCGTATGCTGCCATGCCTGCGGCTCCACCCTGTTTCGGCCCCTGTTACACGATATTTTCCGGTTTGATCTGTATGATACACATACAAGATAACATCCGGTGCTGGCGTCCTGCCATCACTTTTGTAGACCACGCCGCTGAGCACCAGTTTTGGTCCTTGTTCCCTAAAAAGTGCCAGCGTATCTGTTTCATTAAGCAGTTGGAAAGGTGTTGTGTTTTCGTATATCGCCTCGCAACCTTCGCAGGACCCGCCAACCTGATTTTTTGTCTGTTCCTTTTTTACCGGTGCACTGTTCTGCGCACAACTCGCCAGTGAAAAGCAAAAGAGCAATGAAATAATTATTTGTCGCATATTGATGAATTTGTCCTTCAAAGTTTTTCTTTCTGCAAACGGGAAACAAATACATTACATCAAGAGAAACATTTTCTCCATGTAATGTATATATCTGCACTTGGCGGAGAATTGCCGGCCATTCATGTAAAAGAATATGCGCCCCTTTTGTTGTAGATTTATTTTAACCAATGGCACAACAGGAGTTCAATAGCTTTCAAAACAAAGGGTACCATTTCCTTTTTTGGCTGATGACAGGCGGCGTATGGTTCTACCTGCGGTACCAGGATTATGAAAGCCTTTTACAGGCAATGATGGTGACAGCTATTAAAGTTGCTGACCTGGCGCTGGTGATCTACTTGGTTAACCTTTTATTGGTGCCCCTGTTTTTATACAGGAAAAAATACGTTCATTTTTCAATTGCATTTGTGGGTCTGGTGGCGACCTCCAGTTTCATCAAACTAATGATAGTGAGAGAAGTGCTGAACGGACCGCTGGCAACCACCAATCTTAAAGAAGCGATCTATAACAACTTTGTTACGCAGTTCTTTCTGGTGCTGGCCAGTATTGCATTAAAGTCGGCGTTTGATTACATCCGCCTGCAAAAGCGGCTGGCCGATGTAGCAAAAGAAAAAGCAGAAGCAGAACTGAATTTTCTAAAGGCGCAGATCAATCCTCATTTTCTTTTTAATTCTCTTAATTCGGTTTACTTCCTGATCGATAAAAACAACGTGCAGGCAAGGGAGGCACTGCATAAATTTTCAGAGATGCTGCGTTACCAGTTATACGAATGCGGCGACAAACGGATCCCGATTGAAAAGGAAATTGATTTTTTGAAAGACTATGTTGACTTGCAGCAGCTCAGGGTAAATGAAAATACGTCCATTGAATTTACCTGCGACAAAGAGATCGGCAGGTTTAGCATAGAGCCCTTATTGCTGATTCCTTTTGTAGAAAATTCGTTCAAACATCTTTCACATTTCAGCCACAAACAAAACGAGGTGCAGATAAAATTAGCCAGGCAGAACGGCTCGGTGCAATTTTCTGTGTACAATACAACCGAACCAAAAACAGACGTTTCAAAAAGCGGTGGCATTGGATTAGCCAATGTGCAAAAGCGGCTGGAGTTATTGTATCCCGGCAAACATGTGCTGGAGGTTACTAACAAGGAAGGCTGGTTTGGCATTCAATTAAGCCTTTCAGTAAACCATTGACATGAAATTAAATTGTTTGGTA
>DASVSM010000299.1:0-1848 GCA_036388115.1 Flavisolibacter sp. | reverse complement strand
TGTAACGCCTGTAATTGCTGGCAGAGGTATAATAGTAAGAAGTGCCGGTGATGCTATCGCCGCTTTTGATGATCTTGACCTCTGTTTTTTGGCCGTTGATTTTTCCATGCCATAAACCGGTAACCATTTGCGCATTGGTAATAGCACAGGAGGTAAGAAATATGGTTATAAGAAAGATAGGCGTCAGCAGGTTGGTGGCTTTTAAAGGATTCATGCTGTGGTAAAACGAATGACCGTGGAAATTAGTATTTGAGCCGGTCGTAGTTATTCAATTTCTGCCGGATATGGAATACCTTCCCGCCATGCGTTCCTTTCTTTTTCAGCCTTATCCTTTCGGTGAGAATGTTCGCAAAAAACTATCATTTTGCGCAGGTATAGGTGTATTTGTTCTTTTCTTTCTGTCCCTTTTCCAGCCTTTCGGGTTTGATGAGTTAGCAACAGCCAAACGTTGGGAACATGCCTTTTTTTTCGGGGCGGTTACGTTTTTTATTTCCTCTTTTTGCCAGGTCGTTTTTATCAAAATCTTTCCCGGTATATTTCGGGAGGAACGCTGGCGGAGCTGGAAGGAGATTGTGTTTTTATTAATAACGACTGCTTTTATTGGGGCCGCTAATTACGCCTTGATGCTATACCTGTACCCGCAGAATACAACACTTGCCAACTTCTTCAGGGCTGAACTGATCACCTTGCAAGTGGGCATTTTCCCCATTTGTTTTGTGGTGTTCATGAAGCAAATGACACTTTACCGTCGCTTTGCAGCCGAAGCAAAAGAAGTAACAAAGGACATTCATTCCGAAGAAGAAAATGTTACTCCTGCCCAGTCTTCAGTATTGCCTGCAAAAATTCATTTGCGTGGCGATAATCAAAAGGAGGAATTAACCATTCCGGCTGACGACCTTTTCTTTATTGCTTCAGCCGATAACTATGTAAATGTGGTGTACCGGCAGGGCGGTGGCCAAAAATCAATATTAATGAGAGGTTCGCTGAAAAAAATGGAGGAACAGTTAGCCGCTCATCAAACCTTTTTTCGCTGCCACCGGATGTACCTGGTGAACCTGCGTTTGGTAACGTCTGTCAGTGGCAATGCGCAAGGACTAAAACTTTCGCTTTCTGGCATAGAGGAAGCAGTTCCGGTGAGTCGCAGCCTTACGGAAACAGTAAAAGAAAAGCTTCATGAGCTTTCCCATTTACCCCAAAAGGCCTGATTTTCAGTACTACTCGCCCCAGCCTGCAGCCATTAACCCCTTTGTATTGAGCCCTGCCCCTCTGATTTGGAAAGCTTTGCTTCAGACCATCATTTTTGTGAAAACAAAATGATCATGCACATGCTAACCAATGTTCTTCTGATCTTACATATTGTTTCAGGATTTACCGCGCTGATCACAGGAGGCCTTGCTTCTTTCACGCACAAAGGCGGCCAGGCTCACCGCCGTACCGGCAAGTGGTATTTCTGGGCCATGACCGGCGTGTTTGTTACCGCCACTGCCGTTTCCATTTTAAAAAGCCTGGCCTTTTTGTTTATGATCGGATTTTTCAGCTATTATTTTGTGGTGAGGGGTTACCGGATGCTTTACCTGAAAGGACTCGGCCGTTCGCAAAAAGCCGGAACACTGGATTGGTTCATTACCACCGTAGCGCTGCTCTTTGGCATTGGACTGGTGACCTGGGCCGTTTCGCAAAAATTGGCTGGTAATTCTTTCTGGCCCGTTCCGCTGGTATTCGGGATTGTTTCGGCATGCTTTGCCGTAGCCGATATCAGGCTTTACATCAAAGGCCCAACTTTCAAACAGCATTGGCTGGCAGGTCATATTGTAAGCATGGGTGCCGGCTACATTGCCACCTGGACAG
>DASVSM010000298.1:0-7189 GCA_036388115.1 Flavisolibacter sp. | reverse complement strand
GCTTTCAATCTTTTTTGAACTAACTGTCGCACTTTTCAACACTTCAATGCTCATTTCTCCCAACGCAATTTTTAGTGCAAAAGAAGGAATAGGCGCAGGCAGGTAAAACTTACCTCTTTCTTTCGCCATTGCCAGAATGAGTTCTTTATTGGAAACTGGTTGTGGCGCTACGGCATTGTACACACCTTGCGAACTCTCTTTTTCAATGGCTGTAATAAATAACTGCACCAGGTCATTAATGTGAATCCAGCTCACCACCTGTTTTCCATTTCCCAGGATGGAAGCAACACCAAACTTCAGCGGCTTTTTAAATTCTGCATAAGCGCCGCCTTCGTTGCTTAATACAATACCAATGCGGTAAATCACAAGTCGCTTTCCAATGTCTGCCACCGGCCAGATGGCCCCTTCCCACTGTTGCGATGTGTTCCCTAAAAAAGCATTATCCGGAGGGTCGGTTTCCGTAAAAGGTTTTGGATTGGGTAGCTGCGGATCTGGCCCATACCAGCCTATCGCCGAAGCACTGATGACTGCCTTTACGTTGTTTGGAATATTCTTCAGCGATCTAACCAATAATTCGCCGCTTCTCACACGGCTGTCAACAATCTCCTTTTTCCTTTTTGCTGACCACCGTCCATCAGCAACATTTGCCCCGGCAAGGTGAACGATATAACCGGCTTCTTTAATTGCAGTTTCATCAATAAGTCCATTGTCTACATTCCATTCTTTATACTGGATGCCGTTGGCAGGCGGCTTTGCTGTTCGGGTTAAAACAATCACCCGGTATCCTTTTCCCGTGAGTTCATTTGTGAGTGCCCTGCCAATCATGCCGGTGCCGCCGGTAATTAATACTGTCGTCATACTTTCTGTACAATTAAAGAGGCGAATTGTTTGGGATGAATTTTGAAACAAAGGTTAATACAATACACAAAAAATGAACTCGACCGACATCATTGGTTATTTAGCAGCGGCCTGTACCACATTGGCCTTTATACCACAGGCACTGAAGGTGCTCAGAACCAAGGATACCTCGGCCATTTCATTAACCATGTATTCGGTTTTTACTTTTGGTGTAGCTACCTGGCTGGCATTTGGTGTTTTAAAATCGGAATGGCCAATTATAATTGCCAATGGCATAACGCTTATCCTTGCAGCAATGATCCTGACGTACAAGATCAAATATAGGTGAGGCCGCCAAAAATAAAGTTTGCTACCGCTTAAAAGCGATTTGATATAATAGTGCTTGGTGGCCTTCAAACGGCACCTTATCTTCAAAAAAATTTCAAAACCAAATGGCTGCAGTACTATCTGTTCAAAATCTTACAAAACACTACGGGAAGATCAGGGCGTTAAACGGCGTTTCCTTTGATGTACCAACAGGAAGTGTTTTCGGCATCCTCGGTCCAAACGGAAGCGGTAAAACAACATTACTTGGAATTGTGATGGACATCCTCCGCCCCACTTCCGGCTCTTTTCAATTTTTTGGTAAATCACCCGATGCGGATATCAGGAAGAATGTTGGCACCTTGTTGGAAACGCCCAACTTTTATCATTACCTGTCCGGCGAAAAAAACCTGCGCATTGCAGCAGAGATCAAACAAAAAGGCCATGATCAGATTGATGACGTACTAAAGAAAGTCAATCTCTTTCAACGTAAGGATAGCAAGTTCTCAACCTATTCATTGGGTATGAAACAACGCCTGGCTATTGCTTCTGCCCTGCTGGGTAATCCTGATGTTTTGGTTTTTGACGAACCAACCAATGGTTTGGACCCGGTTGGTATTGCCGAGATCAGAGACCTGATAAGGATACTGGCAGCAGAAGGCAAAACCATTATCATGGCCAGCCATATCCTGGATGAAGTGGAAAAAGTTTGTACACATGTGGCCATTATTCAGAAAGGTGACCTGAAAACAGTGGGTACGGTGGCAGAAGTTCTTTCCAAGAACGCTGACACAAACGTGGTAATTGAAATCGGGTCGGATAATCTTGAACAACTGCTGATTGTGGTAAAAACGTTACCGGGTGTGGAAAGTGCAATTCTAGAAGAAGCTTGCGTAAAAGTATTTGTTGAACCACACCTGACTGCCAAAGAGCTCAACCGGCTCTGCTTCGAAAGCGGCATTGTGCTGGACCGGCTTGCGCTGAAACGCAAATCACTTGAAACAACCTTCCTTGAAATCACCGGCAAAGTCAGTGATCGCTAATTCTTAAACCAAAACGTATTCATTTCTATGTCACACTTATTAAAAATAGAATGGCTTAAAATAAAAAACTACAAGGCCTTCTGGGTCTTTGCCATCTTATATCTTGTGTCCATTTTTCTTATTAACTATTTTGCCTGGTTTGCGCAGCAAAGGCTTTACCAGACAGCTCCTGCCAGCGAGCAAATTCTGAAAAACGTTTATGTCTTTCCAAAAGTGTGGCAAACAGTTGGATGGATGAGTAGCTGGCTGCTTTATTTCCCCGGCATGTTGATGATCATGCTCATGGTGAATGAGTTTAACTTTAAAACACATCGTCAGAATGTCATTGATGGATTGAGCAGACAACAATTCATTGGCGTTAAGCTGGTGCTTTGCGTTTTAATGGCGGTGGTAATTACATTAATCAATGTATTGACTGGATTCATTTTTGGTTCAATGTCTCCAGGCTCTTTTACCTGGGAAGGGTTTGAATATGTTGGCTACATTTTTCTTCAGGCCATTGCTTATATCTTTTTTGCCTTAATGCTGGCTGTTCTTTTCCGTCGTAGCGGTTTAGCCATCATCGTCTTTATTTTATATGGTCTCATTTTCGAATGGCTGGCAACAGCCCTGATGACGTTCCAGTTTAAAATGGCGCCGTTCAGCTATTTCCTTCCACTGCAGGTTTCCGATGTGATGATCCCTGTTCCGTTTGGCGATGGCGTGATCTATCCGGACGTTCCCTCAATAGGAATAATAGTTGGCGCTATTGCTGCTTACATTTTCCTTTATGTCTTCTTTACCCGGAAAAAATTTATTACTGATGACCTGTAATGCTTCGTGAACAGCGGTTAAGTCCGTAAAATATATTTCAAAAAACCACCTGATGATTCCTTTGAATGGTGTATTTTACGGACTTAACCGAACTGTCCAAACCATGACCTCAAGCCACCGCATTTTATTGGTAGAAGACGATGCAGATGACCGCTATATTATGCACCTGGCTTTTACCGAACTCGCTTACACTGAACAGGTAAAAGTCTTTAACTGCGGAGAAGATATTCTGAAATATCTCCACAACCTTCCAGACGCTGCTCTTTATCCTTCTTTGCTCGTGATTGATTATAATATGCCCGGAATGAACGGTGGCGAGTTACTCATGCGACTGAAGATGGATGACAGCTTGCGTGAGGTACCCGTTGCGATGTATTCAACAGGTATGCGCAACTTAGAGCAAAAACTGAAAACGCTTGGTGCCGAATATTGCTTTGAAAAAGGCCACCAGATTGGTGAAGTTTATGCGCTTGCGGAGAAATTAAAAAGCATTGTAGAAAATAAAGAGATGGTAGAGGAAAAATAGTTTTTCAAAAGGAATTATTTCAATTGCCTGCGCTTTAGTGCAGGCAATTTTGTTTTGTGGAGCGACCTCACCGCTGACCCTCTCCAGGTGGAGAGGGAGTGCCACTGCACAGATACTGGCTTGTGCAGTTCCTTCTTCAGGCATTCAGCTATCCTTACTCCCATAACGCCTCTTACTTTTACAAATTTCAATCTGTGTGCTATTCGTAATGCCTGTTACCTTTTCTTTCATCTTCAACCTGCCTGCAAACAATGCCACCGCTTGCCTTGTCATCCCGCAATTAAACTCCCATCTATTTTCCTTCTCCTGTTGGAGAAGGTGGCGAAGCCGGATGAGGCCAGGGGACCTTTAAACTGATCTTTAAACGACTCTTGTAAGAGTTGTAAATGATCGCCTGCATTTCTTAAAGCAGAAAGCAAAGGTGCTTCCTGCGTCAGCATGACAAGCAAGAGACATTACATAATGTATCCATCTTAAAGCTGAAAGCTGGTGGCTTATAGCTCATTGCTCATTGCTTTTCTAAACGGACACGACTACCCTTCTGCTATGCTCAGGTAAACTTGCAAGCAAAGCGTAATTGATGCAATCAGTTGGCCCCATAAAAAGTGCTCGCCACAACGCCGGCATCCGCTAAAAACCTTCTTCCTAAACAACTACCAATTCCTTTTCCAAAGACAGCTCCCTAACAGCCAAGGAAATGTTAGAGCTACCTTCGCCAAACACCAAACACCTAACCCCAAACCCTTTTCGCTTACATTTGCGGCTCGTATGAAAGAACTTTCGCTTGTCATACCGGTGATGAACGAAGAGGACAACATCAAGCCTCTTCTCCAGGCCGTTCATGATGCATTAACTGACTTTGATTATGAAATCATCCTTGTAGATGATGGCTCCAGTGACGCAACCCGCAAACGCATCGTGGAATATGCCGACGATCGTACGGTGTTAGTGGAGCTTCGTAAGAATTACGGTCAGAGTACCGCCATGACCGCAGGAATCGATCATGCCACCGGAACGTACGTAGCGTTGCTTGACGGTGATCTGCAGAACGATCCCACTGATATTCCCTTCATGCTGGACCTTCTCAAACGGGAAGATTGGGACGTGGTGGCCGGCAACCGTAAAAACCGGAAAGACGGAATGGTATTGCGCAAGGTGCCAAGCAAGATCGCCAATGCCATGATCCGTCGCATGACGGGTGTTTACATTAAAGATTACGGTTGCACATTAAAAATCTTTAAGAAAGAAATTGCTGAAGACCTGGGATTGTATGGCGAGCTGCACCGTTTTATCCCGGTGTTAGCGAAGCTGCAGGGTGCAAGAATCACGCAGGTTGATGTGAAGCACCATCCCCGCAAGTTTGGAAAAAGTAAGTACGGCATCGGTAGAACATTCCGCGTACTGTCCGACCTGGTACTAATGGTTTTTTTCCGCCGCTACATGCAAAAACCCATGCATCTTTTCGGAACGCTTGGCTTTATTTCATTCGGACTCGGATTGCTCATAAATGCCTACCTGCTGGTTTTAAAAATTCTTGGCCATGATATCTGGGGCAAACCCATTTTGATCCTCGGACTGATCTTTTTACTCGGTGGCATTCAACTGATCACCATCGGTATTTTAGCCGAGATTGCGGTTCGCACCTATTACGAATCGCAGAGCAAGAAAACCTATCAGGTCCGGAAAATCTACCACAAAGAAAAAGTGCAGGAAACCTTGGAAATTACGGTGTAATATGCGTTTGCGGCATCAACAATACCAGCATTTTCGAATGGCGGTTTTTTTTAGCCTGCTGCTGGTTTTTGTCCTTGCGGTTTTTGTTTTGTTCTATGGCAAGGATAAGTCCTTCCTCATGATCAACGGGCATTACTCAACGCAGGCCGATTACTTTTTCAATTTTGTGACCTTCCTCGGGGAGTGGTTGCTTTGGGTGCCGTTGTTTTTGTATGCACTGATTTACAAACGGGATTTTTTCATTTCAGTACTGGCAGCCCTTATCATTTGCACGCTGCTGACTCACCTGGGCAAACGCGTACTCTTCGAAGGGGAGCCCAGGCCGTTGCGGCTTTTGGAAAACCTGGCCCGTGCCGTCCCTCTCATTAAAGACAACCGTTACGTCAACAGTTTTCCTTCCGGGCATACCAGCACTGCTTTTACAACCGCATTGCTGCTGGCTTTTATTGTGCGAAGGAAGTTTGCCATTTATGTGTTCCCGATCATTGCTTTTCTGGTTGGCTACTCGCGGGTTTATTTAGCGCAGCATTTTGTAACCGATGTGCTGGCCGGCTCAATCGTCGGAATTATCTCTTCTTATCTATCGCTGCTGATCTATGAGCATTTCCAGAAAAAGAAAAGGCAGATTCAGCAGGAAGCATCTCCACAAGATGGCTGATATTTGTGCCTATGCAGTTTCGTAAGCAGAGCTTAACTCCCCTTAACCATAAAGAATTTCGTTACTTCATCCTGAGCCGCTTTTTCTACATCATGGCATTGCGCATGGTGGCAACGGTAGTGGCTTATCAATTGTTCCAGCTAACCAAGGATTCCTTTTCCATTGGCATTGTTGGTTTATCTGAATTCATCCCGGTTGTTTCACTGGCATTGTATGCGGGTCATGTCATTGATAAATCGGATAAACGAAGCTTGCTGCTGAAAGGCATCCTTTCCTATTCGGTTTGCGTGCTTGCCTTAATTGCCATTACACTGCCTGCATTGCAAAAAAACTTCGATGTTAAAACCACCGCACTTTTGTTTTACGTGGTCATCTTTTTTACAGGGGTCATCAGGGCATTTGCCGGCCCTACATCACATGCCATCATTGCCCAGTTGGTGCCGCGGGATGTGCTGCAGTTTGCGGCCAGCATTTCCTCTTCCTCCTGGCTGTCAGCATCTATTTTAGGACATGCGTCTGCAGGTTTTTTAATCGCAGGTATTGGTACCAATAAAACCTTCATGATCATTTTCGCACTCATCCTGATGTCGGCTTTTGTTCTTTCAAAAATTGAAAAGAAGCCGGCTGTGCAAACAAACCTGAATGTAAAAGCCTGGGACAGTGTAAAGGAAGGTTTGCAGTTTGTATTCCGGCATAAGGTTTTATTGGGAGCTATATCACTGGACCTTTTTGCGGTGTTGTTTGGTGGTGCTGTTGCATTGATACCTGAATTTGCCGACGAAATTCTGAACGTAGGCACCATTGGATTTGGCTGGCTCAACGCAGCCATTGATATCGGCTCTGTTATTACTATTGTTTTTATAACCCTTGTGCCGCTTACCCGGCGGCAGGGCTATAAATTATTTTATGCAATTGGCATTTTTGGTTTGTGCATTGTCGTTTTTGGGCTGTCGCGCATTTATTGGGTTTCGTTTGCTGCGCTTCTGATTGCCGGCATGGTGGATGGCATCAGCGTTGTCATTCGTGGTACCGTGATGCAACTCACTACTCCCGATGAAATGCGTGGCCGTGTGAGCTCTGTGAATTCAATGTTTGTAAATTCCAGTAATGAGCTGGGACAGTTTGAAAGCGGGTTTACGGCAAGAATTTTTGGTGGCGCGTCGCCGGCAGTGATTTTTGGCGGGTGCATGACGTTGCTGGTTGTGATCATTACATGGCTGAAGGCCCCCGACCTGAGGAAGTTTGAGTATTAGG
>DASVSM010000297.1:0-4507 GCA_036388115.1 Flavisolibacter sp. | reverse complement strand
TCCCGACAAATAAATAAGTCATTATCGTCGGTACCAACCTTATTTCAAGATCCCACGACCTTCCATCTCCACCAAAAAACCTAATCAAATCCCTGATTAACTCAAAAAATATTCTCTCCAAAAGCAAGTCCCTGCAAGGCTGTCCTATCGCCTAGAGCTCCGCTGAAGAGGAACCAGAGTTAAGGTAATCCTTTGGATTTTTACCCGTGAGTTTTTTAAAAGCCCGGTTAAACGTAGCCTTACTGTTAAAGCCCGCATCGTACGCAATGCTCATGATAGTTACCTGTCCCGCAGCTTCCGAGCGGAGCTTGCCTTTTACTTCTTCCACCCGGTAAAAATTAATAAAGTCATTAAAGTTCTGGCCAAAGCCCGAATTAATCACCCTGGACAAAAGGCTGTTGTTGGTTTGAAGCGCTTTGGCCAGGTCAGTGAGTGTCAGTTCGGGGTTGGTGTATGCCTTTTCAGTAACGATGGCCTGCAGCACTTTCTCCTTCCATTCTTCAAGGCCATTCACGTCCCTGGGGGCCGGTTGCACTTCTTCAAACGGAATGTCTTCTAAAAAATCATTGTTCTCTGCCGGTGCGCCCAGCAGGTTTTGCTTTTTGTACGACAGCAGGTCCATGCCAAACCGCATGCGGGTTTCGATGGAATGACTATAACCATTAATGGCGATGTAGTAAAACAAAATCGCAAACAGCAGATAATACCACCAGCTATCGGTATAGTCAAAATCAATTCCAAATAAAGGAACAAGGTGAAAAATAAGGTTCGATAAAAAGTAAATAAGAAACGCCAGCAAAAAGTTGCGCACCCAGCGAAACATAATGGAATCGGCAAAGGAGGCTTCCTGCACAATAAATTGTTTGTAGCGGCGGTAGTAGCGAATGCAAAGCACGAGGTAGATTAAAAGACTTATCAACCCGGCCAAAATATACCAGTCGTCAAAGTCCGGATCCTGTATGCCATCCATCAAATAGTATTGCCGTAGTACTACCTGGTCGGTAACAAAAACCACAGCGCACCAAAGCAGGTAAAGGGCGGCGGGAACAAAATGCAGCCAGTCGGCCCGCCGAAACTTTATTGTTGGCTGAAAAAGTGTACGCAGGTAAAAGTAGATGACAGGCCCCATGAGCAGGGTATGCTGCAGCGGCATATAGAACAAAAAATTGCGGCAACGCAAACATTCAAAGCCATCGTACCAGCCGGCAAAGCCCAGCATCCACGGAGTAATGTATAAGATGCAGAGAAAAAGAAAAGCCGCCAGCCATTTGTCCGATGCACGGTCGTTTTGGTAACCTTTACGCAGCAGCAGTAAGGCATACACCAGCCCGTGAACAAAAAAAATAAGGAGAAGCCCGCTGTAGCGGCTAAAGAAAAACGGCATAGAATGAAAGTAACAAAAAAGAGGGCGGATGGTTGAGCAGGTAATGAAGTGTGATCTTATTTTCATTGGGCGTGCCGGCGCCTGCTTTGCACAGAGGCGGCGCACGCCGTCGGGCTATCCGCTGCTACTCCGCCACAAGACCAATGCACAAGGCCTCAGCGGGGTATCCGCTGCTATCCCTCACGCAAAACCGCTACCATCTTGTAACAAGGCATTTTGTCCCTTCAGGGTTTGTACTTCCCACCTGTCCTGGTTTCCCTCCGGTTGCACCGCTGGCTATTCGAGTTAAAGCCTTACAAAGCTGGCCACCACCTACCCAAGCCTGAAAGGCTTGAACCATCAATAACCACGGGTGAAACCCGTGGTTAAGAAAGCCATACCGAAAACACAACCCTGAAAGGGTTGAACTACATCCACCGAAGATAAAAATGCATTTTACTACAGCCACCATTCCATCTTACCTTAGAACAAACCAAAACAACATGGGCACATATAAGCAGATTTTCTATCACATCATCTTCTCAACCAAGTACCGGGAACCTACCATCACCGATGCCCACTGCCACGAATTATACAATTACATCTTTGGCATTATCAGGAAAAAGGGTGGCCACCTGTATCGCATCAATGGCGCCGAAGATCACCTCCATATCTTTTCTGATCTGCATCCATCAATAACCCTGAGCGACTATATAAAAGACATCAAAATAGCCAGCAGCTTTTGGATGAAAGAACAAGGGAGCTTTCCAGCCTTCAATAATTGGCAGGAGGGTTACGCTGCCTTCACCCATTCAATAAAAGAAAAGGATGCAATTGTTGAATACATCAAGGCCTAAAAAGAACACCATAAAAAAGAAAACTTCTTTAATGAATATAAACGGTTGCTGATGGAGGCCGGGATTACGTTTGATGAAAAGCATCTGCTGTAAATGAACGCTGTTTCGGTTCAGATGAATGGATGTATTCAATTGTTAGTCATCAGCTTTATCATTATTCCGAATGCTATCCGGTTAGCGAAGCAGAAGCCTAAAAGGCTTCAACCCTGAATAGCCGCCGGTGAAACCGGCGGACACAATGCAAGGGCATTTCGTACAACCCTGAAAGGGTTGAACTTCACGGAAGGCACACCAATAGTTCAACCCTTTCAGGGTTGCGGGAAGATTTGTCATTATCATCCACGGGTTGTACCCGCGGCTATTCAAGGTTGAAGCCCTTCAGGCTTCGCCTTCTTACGCATGTTGCTATATTGATAGCAGGCTAGTATTGCCGCTGCCGTTTGCGTCTCCGTTAATGTAGGCCATTGTTCAAAGTTTCTTAAAACAGAAAAGCCCAATCAAGATGATTGAGCCTTTTTGTTACCAGCTATTTTTAATTCGCTTTCGTTGTCCCTGTCTGCTTCCACCCTTTCGAAATTTCTTCAATCGCTTTATCCAACTGCGGATCGCGGCCAGCTATCTTATCTTCAAACGAATTAATAACAAGTATATCCGGTTTCACACCGCTCATTTCCAGGTCTTTTCCATCCAGCGAATAACAACCCCACGATGGCATCCGCACCTGCGAACCATCTACCAGCGACATGCCACTCGTAAAGATGATCCAGCGATAGGTTTCATTGCCAATAATCTTTCCCAACTTCAGTGCTTTAAAACCTTCGGCCGTCATTTCAGCATCGCTTAATGATTGTTCGTTTGTCAATAAAACAATGGGCTTATCGCTTGGTGCAAAATTGCTTTGCGGCGTCAGTTGCCCTTCGCGGTACCTCCATTGCAGGTACGATTTCTGGCTTAAGAACTTCAGCACTTCGTCGTGCACGTTACCGCCGGTGTTGTAACGCAGGTCAAGAATCAACCCATCACGGCCAACGAGTTCTTTCGTCATATCCACCAGAAAATTTTCCAGTTCGCCGGTACCCATGTTTTTCATGCAGGCGTATGCAATACGTTTATTCGTTTTTTCATCCACACGTTTTTGGTTGTTATCAATCCACTCCTCGTACAACTGTCCAAAGAGCGATGACTGCGGATGCAGCTTTACATCATACGGCTGGTTGGCCCGACTGAAAGTCAGCCTGATTTCTTTATCCAATGACGGACGGGTAAAGTAATAAGCCCTGTCGACCGTTTGGTCCACCGCACGGTCGTTCACTTTTACCAGCACATCACCCGGCCTGATGTCAATGCCTTTTCTGTCGGCGGCACTGCGCTTCACTACAGACCTCACTTTGTACGGCGACTCGTCTTCGAATAGCAACCCTGTTTCCATGGTGGTATTCTGCAGGCTTACTACTTCTTCACTGCCAAATGTATTAAAGCCCTGGTGCGATGAATTCAGTTCTCCCAGCATGTCATTCATCATCGTGCGCAGGTCGGCTCGGGTATTCAGGTAAGGCACATAACGCTGGTACCTTTCTTTCATCTTCGTCCAGTCGATGCCGTGAAATTTATCGTCATAAAAATTTTCGCTTACATCAGCCCACATCTCTTCAAAGATCTGTGCAAACTCTTCCTGCAAGGCTCTTCTGAATGCATAGCTTGTGTTGACCGGATCAACTTTGTTTGCCTCCAGTGAAAGCTTGTGAACAGTACCGTTGAGAAGAACAAATAATTTATCGCTTACTTCCACAATGTTACCAAGAGACGCATTGTCTGATCCGGCTATCTTTTCTGTTTTGATGGTTTCAAACGGTTCGAGTACTGTTTTCCACAATGCGTTACGGCCTTCACCATGGTTGCTCCAATACAAGGCGGTTGTCTTGTCGCCTTTCGTATAAAGCGCTTGCAGGTACTGATCGCCAAATGGTGGAGAGATGAGCTCAATGCGTTCCATCACATTCTCCAGATCCATCACCAAAGCTGAATTATCAACCTGTGGTGCCAGCTTTGCCGACGTGTCTTTCTTTGTGGTTGATGCCGTGTCTTTCTTTTCTTCTTTAAACATCTCATTGAACTTGTCAATGCGGAAAGGATCATCAAGCTTTTCCAATGCTACCCGGTAAATTTTGGGGCTTTGCATACCCATGGGGTAAGAAGGCTTCAGGCGGGAAGACGTGAAATAAATATACTTGCCATCGGCCGACCAAACCGGGTCTGATTCGGTGATAGAAGTATTGGTAAGGTTGAT
>DASVSM010000296.1:0-2356 GCA_036388115.1 Flavisolibacter sp. | reverse complement strand
TCCGATTTTCTGCGCAACCGGGCGCACTATTCTTCGCTATTCAGCTTAGATCCTACAGATTACGAAGCATGGGCCCATGGCCTGAAAAAAGCAGGTTATGCTACCAATCCAAAATATCCCCAAATCCTGATCAAACTCATTCGCGATTACAACTTGCAAGACTATACACTGGTTGCACTGGGCCGTAAGCAATTGGATGCAAACGAGCCGCGATGGGTGAAAAACACAGAGTCAACTAACACTGCCTTAGGGGCAACAAGCGTAGAACTAAAAGCTGAGTCGAAAAAAGTTTATCCCGAAGGTGTGTTTAAGATTAACGATACAAAAGTTGTCTTTATTCAAAAAGGAACTTCCTATTTAAAAGTTGCCGACGAACATAACATTTCGCTATCCCGTCTGCTTGACTTTAATGATATGAAAGATGGGGACGTGACATTAGAAGATGGCCTTCTTTTTCTGCAACGTAAACGCAAGACCGGTGAGAATGAAACACATGTTGTGGCCTTGGGAGAAACTTTACACGATATTGCACAAGTGGAAGGTATTCGTCTTGAAAACTTGTTGCAGTATAATTACCTCACACCAAACGTACAGCCCAAAGTAGGAGAGAAGTTATATTTAACTACATCTGCTCCGAATATGCCAAAGCTGGCAAATGAAAATCCCGGAGTTGTGACAGTATCCTACAGAACAACAACACCCGTAAAGGAAGTAACCGAAGAAGTTAGTGAAACAGTTATAGTAAAACACACCGTAGAACCAAAAGAAACACTTTACAGCATTGCAAAGAAATATAATGTAGACGTAGAAGATGTGAAGAAATGGAATGCCATGGAATCAAATGACCTGAAGATTGGACAACAAATCAGAATAAATAAAAGCCGCTAATGTCAACTGTAAAACTGCACGATAAAACATTTGATACCTACTTATCCAGCGAAACCATTAAGCAAAAAGTTCAGGAGCTAGCCGGCCTTTTAAACAAGGAGTACGAAGGCAAAAGACCATTGTGCATTGCTATCCTGAACGGCTCATTTATGTTTGCAGCCGATCTTTTCAAATATCTCACCATTGAAGCAGAAATCTCGTTTATAAAACTTGCTTCCTACCGTGGCACCAAAAGCACAGGAAAAGTTGTTACAGCAATCGGACTGGAAGATGATCTGTTTAACCGCGATGTGATCATTTTAGAAGACATCGTCGATACGGGAAAAACCCTGCACGAGTTCTTGCCAAAGCTTCATCACCAGCAACCCAGATCTTTAAAGATTGTTACCCTTCTACACAAATCTGTAGCAACGAAATATCCGTTGACAGTTGATTATGTCGGTTTCGACATTCCCGACAAATTTGTTGTGGGTTACGGGTTGGATTATGACGGTCTGGGCAGAAACCTTAAAGAAATTTATCAATTATCTGTTAACGCTTGATGCCTCTCCTGATGTTTCGTACCTTTTGCCGGTAATAATTGCTTTGAAGCGAATTGCTTATATCATCCTCACGCTTCTTTGTCCCGTACTTGCTTTTGCACAACAATTTTATGTGAAAGGGCAGGTAAAAGATGAAGGAGGCACGCCGTTGCAGAACGTCACCATGCTTTTGCACAGCAGTGGCTATTTGTACAAATCGGGCAGCGATGGAACATTTGCCCTTCTAACACCGGTAAAAATTGATACACTGACGATCTTTCGCGAAGGCTTTCAAAAAGAAAGACGCATCATCCAGGCGGAGAAGTTCAACGATATTATTTTAAAGAAAGCGGTGGTGATCAAAAGCACTGCACCTAATAAACTGGCTTCGCTAACACAAAACCTGAAGCGGGAAGATCAGCAGCTTTGGTTTTCGGGTGATGAAACCTATGCAAGCACTATTGAGAATCGTTTTATTAATGCCACCGCCTATCCACAGACCGGTTTAAGCTTAAACATCGACAGGGCTTCTTACAGCAATATCCGTCGCTTTTTGACGATGGAGTCGCAGGTGCCGCCCGATGCAGTGCGCATTGAAGAAATGCTGAATTATTTTAACCTCGACTACAAAGAGCCACCGGCCGATAAGCCTTTTGAAATTACCACCACACTGACGAATTGCCCATGGAATAAGCATAACCAACTATTGTTTACGCAGGTTACGTCAAAAAAGCTGCCCCTTGACAAGGTGCCGCAGACACACCTTGTTTTTTTGATTGACGTCTCGGGTTCTATGGATATGCCAAACAGGCTGCCTTTATTAAAAAGCGGCTTCAAAGGGTTGGTGAACAATCTTCGCCCTGTAGATTCCGTATCGATTGTTGTTTACGGCGGCTCAATAGGCATTGCTTTGTCAACAACGAGTGGTGGTGAAAAGGAAAAGATTT
>DASVSM010000295.1:0-4742 GCA_036388115.1 Flavisolibacter sp. | reverse complement strand
GGGTGAGGTCCTCTCATCTTTCCAAACAACCTTTTTTAACTGCGCTTTTTCTTTAAACTCCTCGCATTTCCGATCCCCTTTTCCTGTTATACCTCCGGTAGGTGCGCAGATGTAGTTGCAATTCTCATTGAAAGCCTGGTTGTACTGATCGCAGCAATCGGCGCTAAAAAGAAAAACCCTTCTGCTGTGCAAGGCTTACTATAATAACCACCGTAAAGATGTAGGATTTCACAAAGTAGATGGAGATTCGCTCCGTTATCTTTGCAGAGCAAAAACAATACCTTGGAGAAGAGCAATTTTGTTGACCAGATACGGATCTTTTGTCGCAGTGGTCATGGTGGCGCAGGCATCAAACATTTTCGCAGAGATAAATTAACAGCATATGGCGGTCCTGATGGCGGTGATGGCGGACGTGGCGGCCACATTATATTGAAAGGGAACCGTAACCTGTGGACCCTGCTTCACCTGCGTTATCACAAAAATGTGCTGGCAGAAGATGGCGATAGAGGCCGCGACAATAATCAAACCGGAAGAATGGGCAAGGACATTATACTGGAAGTCCCGCTAGGCACCATTGCCATGGACGAAGAAACCGGTGAGAAAGAAGCCGAGGTGCTGCACGATGGCGAAGAGATCATCTGGCTGCCCGGCGGAAAAGGAGGATTGGGCAATACCAATTTCAAGACGGCCACCAACCAAGCGCCGGAACATGCACAACCAGGGCTCCCTGGCATAGAAGGCTGGAAGGTGCTGGAGTTAAAAGTGCTGGCTGATGTGGGACTCGTTGGTTTTCCCAATGCAGGAAAATCAACTTTGCTTTCGGTGATGACAGCCGCCAAACCCAAAATTGCAGATTATGCGTTTACCACCATTACACCTAACCTGGGAATGGTAGAATACCGCGATGGCAAAAGCTTCTGCATTGCCGATTTGCCAGGGATTATTGAAGGCGCGGCAGAAGGCAAAGGATTGGGGCATCGTTTTTTGCGGCATATCGAACGCAATTCCATCCTGCTGTTTCTTATACCGGCAGATAGTAAGGACCATCGTAAAGAATTTGACATTCTTTTAAACGAATTAGAAGAATACAATCCGGAGCTGGTGCATAAACAATTCATCATTGCCATTTCCAAAAGCGATATGCTGGATGAAGAACTGTTGAAAGAAATTGAAAAAGAATTGCCGAAAAACGTTCCGCATATTTTTATTTCATCGGTTATCAATAAAAACATTCCGGAGTTGAAAGACCTGCTCTGGACAACGCTCAACGCACAAACCAATCAAACAGTCCTATGAATTTCCTCGATAGTATTTTTCGTGTTTTCATGTTTGTCCTGCCCTTTGCCGTATGCTTTGCGGGTTATATCTGGGTGGGCAAAAAAGCATGGAAAGCACCGGCCGGCATTGCAAAAATCATTTCTTTTATCTTCATAATCAGCGGTGCAGGATATACGCTTTATAAATTGATTCGCTCCATTGGTGGCATGATGACAAATGATAATTTTGAGTTTGCGATCTTCATTGTCACTGTGTTTGTTCTGTTCTTTGCATCTATTGCACTGGCCATGGCCGAACCTGAAAAAAATGAAAGTACGACTGCACGAAATTGAAGTTGGATCGAACGACGTTGAAAAAACAACCGCCTTTTATCAAACCATTTTTGGTTTTCAGCCAGCCATCCGGCAGGAAGGCTTAACGGTTTTTGATGCCGGGTTAAAAGGGCTGGACTTTAATCTGTCAAGTCATCTTCCGCAGGGTATTGTAGCCATCAGCTTTCTCACCGATGATCTGTCTGAAATAGAAAGAAGGCTGAAAGATGCAGGCATTGCTTACGAAGGCCCTTCATCCTCTCATTTAGGAATGACCTGCATTGAGTTTAGAAGCCCTGATGGTTACGTCATTAAAGTCAACACTCCCGGACCTGCCTCTCCCGAATGGCTGAAGGTATAAACTGGTTGGGCATTAGTAAGGCCTTCCAATAGTATCGCAGGCGGCTTTGAGCAGGCTATTGGCGTCGGTTGCATCATGCCATTTCTCCCACATCATTACACCATTGGCCGTTTGCTTTGCCAGCATGGTTTTCTTTTTCACCGTTGCCTGCCCGTTGTAATAGATGGTATAATTGGTAAAGGCTCCGTTGGTCACCACGGCAGAATCGGATTGCGATGATCCGCCTCTTGAAAGAATATCCCTGTATGCCAGCACCGTTCCGCTTTGCGTGATGCCTGACGGACGGCCATACGCCGGAAAGCCCAGCACACATTTCTGCGAAGGCATGCCCCTTGTATTCAGCCAGTAATTCAGGCAGGTGACGGCCAGGGCATAATCACTGTGATGCTTATAAGGAACGGATGTATTGAAATCATCATACGCCATTACGTTAAAGAAGTCAACATAGGAAAACAACTCCGCTTTGATGGCATCCCTGTTTCCTCCTGCATATTTCCCGGCGGTGATAGCTGCCGTTAAATAATATTTTGCGCCGGTGTGCAAAGAATCGGATAACTCCTTCATCAGCGCCGTGAATGTAATGTCCGTTCCATCGGAGGTAGTTGGAAATTCCCAGTCCACATCCACACCATCAAAGCCAAACTGCCGCACCTTGCTCATTACATCTTTTACAAAATTGGTGCGTCCGCCACCAGACGAAGCCATGTTTTTAAAAGCCGTTTTTCCATCGCCTGTACCGTCATTAATGCTTAAAAAAGCCTTGGCACCAGCCGCTTTGGCTTTTGCAATAACCTGCGTAGCCAGGGCAGAATTGTTGACAGTTAATGTGCCTGACGTGTTCACGCTAAAAAAAGCATAGTTCACTACATTGCACATTTTGAACTTCTGGTCCGGAACATCGGCCAGCGATCTGTAAGAGGGAAAATAGCCAACCACATAAAAGCCAAAAGGCGGTGGCGCCTGGATAACAACGGGTGGATTGTCTGGCAGGTTGCTTTTTTTACTACAGGCCTGAAAAATTATGATAACGAAAAGCAACCAGGGAAAAATCTTTTGCAGTCTCATATGGCAAGTGTTCACAAGGCCAATGTACAACAAACGCTGTGAGCATTTTCCTTTTTCCGAACAGGATTTTAAATAAGTTTGCCCACTCAAAATTCACGTATGAAGAAAATAACGATTGCTCTCATTCTTACAGTAACCACCATGTTCAGGGCTGCCGCCGACGAAGGCATGTGGCTGCCGATGCTCCTTGGACAACAGGTGTACAACGACATGGTGAAGAAAGGTCTTAAACTCACCAAAGAACAACTTTATTCCATCAACAAACCTTCGGTAAAAGATGCCATCATCATTTTTGGTGGCGGCTGCACCGGCGAGATCGTGAGCCCGCAAGGCCTGATCTTTACCAACCACCACTGCGGCTATGGGGCCATTGCCACTGCAAGTTCCGTGGAGCACAATTACCTGCGTGATGGCTTCTATGCCAAAAGCATGGGTGAAGAATTGCCGACTAATCTTTCCGTACAATTTCTGCAGCGCATCGATGATGTTACTACCCTGGTGAACGATTCTTTAAAGGGCTTAACCGGTGCCGAAAGAGCAACCCGCCAGGGACAAATCCTGGCCAACATCAATGCCCGCATGAGCGATCCGGCGGCCAGCATTGAAACAAGAGTGAACTCTCTTTTTAAAGGCAACCAGTTCCTGGCCTTTGTTTACCAGCGTTACAGCGATGTGCGCCTGGTAGGTACACCACCAGAGTCCATTGGTAAGTTTGGCGGCGATACCGACAACTGGGAATGGCCCCGTCATACGGGTGATTTTTCCATCTTCCGTGTGTATACCACCAAAGATGGCAAGCCGGCAAAACACAGTGCTGATAACATTCCGCTGAAGCCAAAACATTACCTGCCTATTTCCTTAAAAGGAGTAAAAGAAGGTGACTTTGCGATGATCTTCGGCTATCCGGGAAGTACCAACCGGTACGAGTCTTCCTTAGGTATTCAACTGGCTTCAGACATTAATAATCCTACGCTGGTAAAGCTTCGCGACATGCGCCTGAAGTACATGTTTGAAGAAATGAAAAAAGACCCGGCTACGAAACTGAAGCTGGCTTCCGACTATGCATCCATCGCCAACTACTGGAAGTTTTACAAAGGCGAAACAGAGCAGCTTTACAAGTATGATGTATATGGTGCTAAACGGAAAGACGAAGAAGCTTTTCAAAAATGGGCAGCCACTAAGCCTGAATATGCGAACATCTTTAAAGACCTTCAAACAACGTATGCGGCATGGCGGCCTTATGCCATGCACCGCCAGTACATCACCGAAGGTATCCTGGGTTCACCATTGCTGGCATTTGCGGCTTCGTTGCAAAGCGTAGAAACAGCTTTAACAAAACCAGGCACTTCTACTCCCGATATTAAAAAAGCAGTGGATGCAGCAGCCAATGCAAGAAAGAATTTCCTTGCTTCACACAACCGCGTTTCCGATCAGAACATTGTGGGTGCGGTGGTACAGATGTTCTACCAGGACATTCCGAAAGACCAATATCCGCAGGGCTTTTTTGAAGCTATTCGCAATGAGTACGGTGCACTGGACAAAACCGCTACTTACCAGAAATACGCCGAAGCCGTGTTCCGCGAAACCATGCTGTTGAACGACAGCAAGTGGAATGCATTTATAGCAAATCCCAATGCGGCCAACCTGCAGCAGGACCTGGCGTTTAACCTTGCCAGCACATTCGTAAAAAACTACACGGGCAAATACCTGCCGATGTTCCAGCAGTT
>DASVSM010000294.1:0-2088 GCA_036388115.1 Flavisolibacter sp. | reverse complement strand
GTTTTCTTCGCCGGAAGCTATCATACTTTTTGGTGGGGTTATTAAGGCCGGCGATCTGATTATGATTCCCACGAGAGAACACATCGAAAAAAATCTTCTGCCCATTTTTCAGAACAAAGTAAAACTTGTATTTAGCGAACTAAAGGAAGCAGATGCAGCCATCCTGGGCGCAAGCGCTTTGGTGTGGGATTTAAGAGAATAATGCCAAAAGGTTTCTCACTTTTTTTGTAAGATCATAAACACGGCCGGAACCGGCCGTTGACCTTTTGCATCGGAAGGTTTGATCGTTTCTTTTCCATTGATCAAAAGACAACTGCTTCCGCCGCCATCCAGGTTGAGGGCTTCAATGCAGCCAACGTCTTTTAGGATCTGCGATTCTTGCACGAGTGTTGCTCCCCCACTTTCTTTGGTACGTCCTTCAATTACCAGGATGATTAACTTGTTGTCTTTTGTGTAACCCATTGCTGTGCGGGGGTGTTTGTCGTTAATGGCTTTGCCGGTGAACATTTTTTCATATTCGTTGGTAATTCTAACATCACCATTTTGAACAATAACCGGTCCGCCACCAATAGCCGTTTGCATTTTCCATGGCAAAAAGTTATCTGCCCGCCATTGTATCGTTTCTCCTGTTGATTTATCAGCAGCCCGCAGGTTTCCCTTCACTCCGGTTGGATATTGATTTGCAAAAGCCATTTTTCTTACACTGTCTGTTTTAATCCAGGCTATATCCGCATTTCTTTTTTTGTCAAGACCAATGGCACTTCGGTAAATTGGAATGTCCATGGCAGTGTCTCCCTTTTTTTGCTTCATCGATGGTACATTGTACGATACCAGGTTGCCCTTACTAACTACCACGTTCAAATTCCGGTTGGTTTCAAAAGAGAAAAAAGTACCATTTACAACGAGCAACGGTTGTTGGTTTTTCTCAAAGAATTGCATCGGTGTAAAGCGGCGGTTGAGCGTAGTATCCGTTGTAAAATCAAGCTTCTTGTCTTTTAATTCGGCTATTACATAATACGCTTTAAATGGCGACGTATCAATAGCCTGGTTGGTAAAGTACACATGCACTGATTTTGGAAGAGGGCCAAAAAGCGAATCAACATTTTTCCATTGCAACTGCGCAAATGAAAGAACAGAAGCAAACAGGAAAAAGGTCGTAATCAAATACTTCATTCCCGGTCAAAAATAGCAGAGAAATCAGGAGAAATACGGCAGTCGTTCTCTAATTCAAACGGCTGGTCAATGTTGTTTTCCCAAAGAGAATACTTGCCATCTGCCAGTTCATACACCTCGATCTTCTGAACATCAATATCAACCAGTAAATAATACTTTACTCCCTGCTGTTCGTATAACTGGTATTTGATATTGCGGTCACGCAAAGCGGTGGAAGGTGATAATATCTCAACCACTAGTCGCAGCGGAAAATCAAGGTATTTTTTCTTTATCTCGCCGCACACGATCAGAATATCCGGAACGAGGATAGTGTCTTCAGAAATAACAAAATCAATCGGATCATATGCCTTGCATTTTTTGCAACCACTTTTTCGAAGCGACAGGATAAATTCTGTACGCAGTTCTGCGGCAACCCGCTGGTGTTCCGGCACAGGCGTCGGGCTCATGGCAATGGGATGACCATCTATCAGCTCCCACTTTCCTTCCCAATGCTGCCAGTCCTCAGCGGTATAATGAGGTAATATTTTTTGTACCGTACCCATACTTAAAAGTAAACAATCTTTCTTAGCGAATGATCGTAACCGTTCCTTTCAGAACAATGGGTTGTCCCAGATAACTCATGGCTTCAACCACCCAAACATACGTAGCTGCAGGGGCCTTTCCATTCCAGCCTTTGGTCATGTTATCCGTTTGAAAAACCAACTGCCCCCATCGGTTGAAAACGGCAAAGCGCTTTAACTCTTTAATGCCGACATAAACCGGCAAAAGCAGTTCATTTTTTCCATCGCCGTTTGGCGTAAAGGCCGATGGCACATAGATGATGGTTCCCGCAAAAACTTTCACCAGCATGGTATCCGATGCAGTACAGCCTTCCGGCGTTGTTACCGTGATCGTATATTTCTGATCACTGTTCAA
>DASVSM010000293.1:0-2639 GCA_036388115.1 Flavisolibacter sp. | reverse complement strand
TGACACTGAAATACGGCTTCTGAGTGACGAACAAATTGTAGCAGTCGATAATAACGGTCATATTCTGCCGAACAAGAAAGTGTACGATTTTTCCCTGACGAGAAACGTGGTGCAGATGTTCCTTGCCCTGATTGTTCTTATTTGGTTAATGACTTCTGTTGCAAAAAGGTACCGTACAGGCCAGGGGATCACCACAGCGCCAAAAGGCTGGCAGAACGCCATCGAGCCCGTTATCCAGTTTGTACGCGATGAGGTAGCAAAGCCAAACATCGGCCATGCCTATAAAAAATACATGCCGCTGCTACTGACGATTTTCTTCTTTATCCTTATCAATAACATCTTTGGATTGATTCCGGGATCCGCTAACGTAACCGGCAACATTGCCTTTACGGCAGTATTGGGACTGGTTTCATTCTTAGTGATCACGTTCAGCGGCAACAAACATTATTGGGGACATATTTTCAATCCGCCGGTGCCTTTTGGTATCAAGTTCATTATGGTGCCTGTAGAGATTTTAGGAATCTTTACCAAGCCATTTGCCCTGATCATCCGTCTGTTTGCCAACATGCTGGCAGGTCACATTATCATTATCTGTCTGATCTCGCTGATCTTCATTTTTGGTAATATGAGTGCCGGAATTGGTGTTGCTTTTTCACCGATTTCAATCGCTTTTGCTGTATTTATTTACGTAATTGAAGTGCTGGTGGCATTTATCCAGGCCTTCATCTTTACCAATCTTACAGCGGTATTCATCGGTCAGGCTGCAGAAGATCATCATCAGCACGAAGGAGATGCCCATCACGGCAATCCGCCAACGGAACCGGTCATTATTTAAATTAAAAAGATCCAAAATCCAGGAGTCAAAATTTTGGATTCAGGATGTAGAAATTTTGCAATCAAAAGTTGTCTTTTTTTAACCATTATAAAGTACAAACATGGATTTATTATTCACATTGTTGCAAGCGACTGATGTAGTAGCTGACACAGGTCTGGCAAATGCCGGCGGTGCAATTGGCGCTGGTTTAGCGGCCATTGGTGCTGGTATCGGTATTGGTCAGATTGGCCGTGGTGCAGTAGAGTCTATTGCCCGTCAGCCCGAAGCTTCTAACGACATCCGTGCAAACATGATCCTGACAGCAGCCTTCATTGAGGGTGTTGCCTTGTTTGCGGTAATTGCCGGTATCCTGGCGATGTTCGTTTAAAAAACAAAACTGCACCTTAAGCACAGGGCGGCGGGTGCAGTTTTCAAAAGCCCAATCCGTCATTTGGCGGAGGCTTTGGAAAGCCATCTAAAGATGGAAGTTCTTTATGATAATTTAATTTCGAATTATAAATGTCTGGCCGCTCTCACAGACTTTAAGCCCCCTTTAGGGGGTTGGGGGTTTCTTCTATGAGATTACTTACTCCTGAACTAGGCTTGTTATTCTGGACCTTACTGGCCTTTTTGATTGTATTATTTGTATTGCGCAAGTTTGCCTGGGGACCAATTCTGGGTGCTCTGGACAAAAGGGAAAGAACGATTGCGGATTCCCTGGAAACTGCCGAAAGAGTGAAAAGGGAAATGGCGCAGCTGAAAAACGAGAACGAAGAGCTGATGGCAAGAGCCCGTGAGGAAAGAAGCCTGATGCTGAAAGAAGCCCGCGATACCAAAGACCGTATTGTAGCCGAGGCAAAAGAGCAGGCGAAGGTTGAAGCCAACAAGATCATTCTGGAGGCGCAACAGCAAATCAACGCACAAAAAATGGCGGCGTTAACGGATGTAAAAAACCAGGTAGGTAAACTGGTGGTAGAAGTAACGGAGAAAGTACTAAGAAGGGAACTATCCGGCAAAGAAGCCCAGGAAGCCCATATTGCCGGAATGGTGAATGATGTAAAATTGAACTAAGCCAAAAGCAATCAGCTACACGCTGCAAGACTTCATCCGTCTTCTGTTGCTTGTTGCCCACAGCTCACAGCTAAAAGCTATATAAAATGTTGAACCCAAGAGTTGCCTCCCGGTATGCGAAATCAGTGCTTGACCTGGCTATTGAAAAAGGACAGTTGGAGCAGGTGTATGGAGACATGCAATACCTGCAACAGCTCACAAAACAAAGCCGTGAGTTTTTGAATTTGTTACGCAGTCCTGTGGTGAAGGCCGATACAAAAATTAATGTGATCAATGCGGTAACTGCAGGCAAGGTTAGCCCGATGACAACATCCTTCATTCACTTAATGACCACGAAGGCCCGTGAAGCAGTATTGCCAGAAATTGTTACCTCCTTCATCAACCAGTACAAGGAATACAAAGGCATTAAAACGGTAAAGCTGACAACCGCTGTTCCGGTAAGCGATGCCCTGAAGGCAGAGATCATTGCACAGGTGAAAAAGAGCGGTGGTTTTGACAATCTTGAATTACAGGAAGTGGTGGACCCGAATATTATTGGCGGCTTTGTGCTGCAGGCAGATGATAAATTGATTGACGCCAGTGTGGCTTACGATCTGAAAAATATTTCAAGGCAGTTTGAGAATAACGATTTTATTTATAAGGTGAGATAAGGGTATATCACTATTGGAAATGGATTAAAAGCCGGGTATAAATTACCCGGCTTTTTTATGCCTTTTATTTTCTTATTCTTTCTATATTGCCTTACCAATTCAAA
>DASVSM010000292.1:0-9446 GCA_036388115.1 Flavisolibacter sp. | reverse complement strand
CCCTCAGCCTCATCCGGCTTCGCCTCCTTCTCCAAAAAGGAGAAGGAAGATGGACATGGGTTTAATTTCAGGATGACAAGGCAAGAAACAAGATGATAAGCAGACAGTTGAAAGATTGAACACTTAATGTAAAAAGAAGATAAGCGTTATAACCTATTGACGGATTGATGCCTGAAAGAATACACTGCACAAGCCTGCACCTGTGCCACCCTCAATCCCTCGCCGTGCGGAGAGGGATTGAGGGTGAGGCCTTCTCCCTCCCGTTCAAATCTGAACATACACTGTATCGGAAACGGACAGTTAGCCGTACCTTCAAAATTGATAGGACACTGAAATTCAAAGAACTATTATTTCGGCATTGTGTTCGTTTATCACTGCGCCTAATGCATTTTTTATGCTCCAACATCACCTGCTAATTGCCTTCCGAAACCTACAGCGGCACAAAGGTTCTTTCTTCATTAACCTCATTGGCCTTTCCACCGGCCTTGCCTGTGCTTTCCTGATCTACCTGTGGGTAGTGGACGAAAAGAGTTTTGACAAATTTCATCAAAAGGATAGCCGGCTTTTCCAGGTGATGGAAGTAAGCAGGGAGAATGGCAACACGGTGGTGCATAAATCGACACAAGGACCGCTGGCTGCCGCTATGGCCAAAGATCTGCCGGAAGTAGAAAATGCCGTCCCGGTGATGTCGATTTATGATGAAGGGATTTATGCGCAGGTGAGAAGCGGCCAGAAAACCGTGCGCAGTTCCGGCATCTTTGCAGGCAAACCTTTTTTCTCCGCTTTTTCATTTCCACTGCTATACGGAAACCCGCAGCAGGCATTGAACGGTAAGGATAATGTGGTGATCTCTGAGAACATGGCAAAAAGCCTGTTTGGATCAGCGGAAGCGGCCGTAGGCAAACCTATCGAGTGGGAGATCATGGGCACAAAAAAGGCCTCCGTCGTATCAGGTGTGTTGGCACCATTGCCTGCGAACAGCTCCATGAAGTTTGACTTTGTAATGACCTTCGAGCGGCTGGTGGCCGAACTGGTGCCCAATGTTGATAAATGGTGGAACGAAGGGGCGCAGACCTACCTCGTACTAAAGCCCGGAACGGATCTGGAAAAATTCAATTCCAAGATTGCCCCGTTCATTAAAAACTATTATAAGGAAACCATTTTTACGCTGTTTGCAAGGCCGTATTCCAGCGCTTATTTGTACGACCATTACGAGAACGGAAAGCAAGCCGGTGGACGTATTGACTATGTGCGGTTGTTTTCCATCGTAGCGGTCTTTATCCTGCTCATAGCCTGTATCAATTTCATGAACCTGTCAACGGCAAGGGCTTCCCGCCGGCTGAAAGAAGTCGGCATTAAAAAGGTGGTCGGTTCATCCCGCGGGGCACTCATCTTTCAGTTCCTGAGCGAAGCGGTCTTGATTGCGTTTCTCTCGCTGTTGGTTGCCTGTTTTTTGGTGGTGGCGCTGCTGCCGGTTTTCAATATGCTTACCGGGAAAGAAATTCAAGTCACGGTTACGCCGCAGATCATTGGTTGGCTGGTGGGCATTACACTTCTTACAGGACTGGTTTCGGGCAGTTATCCTGCCTTTTACCTGTCAGGCTTTAGTCCGGTTTCTGTTCTGAAAGGGAAGGTCAAAAATTCGTTTGGCGAATTGCTGGCGAGAAAGGGACTGGTGGTGTTCCAGTTTGTGGTGTCGCTGGTTCTGATTGTGGCCGTACTGGTGGTTCACCAGCAGGTTGATTATGTGCAGTCAAAACACCTGGGCTATGATAAATCCAATGTTGTTTCGTTTGAAAAAGAAGGGGCCATTGCTTCTAATCCGCAGGCATTCCTGGAAGAACTTCGACGGATACGCGGCATAGAAGGTGCATCTGCCATTCAGCAAGGTATTGTGCAGGGCCGGAACACCACGGGAGCATCTACGTATGGCATTGAATGGCCGGGCAAAACCAAAAAAGACCTGGTTGATTTTGTGGTGAGGGCCGTTGACTACGACTGCCTGGAAACCCTCGGTATTAAACTGGCGGAAGGACGAAGTTTCTCTTCCGAATTTGGCGCAGAGAAGACAAAACTGATTTTCAACGAATCTGCTGTCAAAGCCATGGGATTAAAAAATGCTGTTGGCACGGCTGTAAAAATGTGGGGAGAGGACAGGCAGATCATTGGTGTTGTAAAAGATTTTCATGTGGCTTCTCTGCACGAGAAGATCGAGCCGATGGTGTTTTATTATAATCCGCAACATGCTACCAGCATGGTGGCAAAAATAGAGAAAGGAAAAGAGCGGGAGGTCTTGCAAAACATCGAAGCATTGTATAAAAAATTCAATCCTGCCTACCTTTTTACTTATAGTTTTCTTGATGACAGTTACCAGGCGCAATATGTTTCGGAGCAACGGGTGTCGGTGCTGGCGCAGTATTTTGCAGGACTGGCCATTCTCATTTCCTGCCTTGGCTTATTTGGACTGGCAACTTTCAACGCCGAAGTCAGGACCAAAGAAATCGGCATCCGCAAAGTATTGGGTGCATCAGTAGAAAATGTCGTCTTACTGTTATCGAAAGATTTTCTGCGATTGATTGTTTTGGCAATCCTCATTGCGTTTCCATTAGCCTGGTGGGCACTGAACGGATGGCTGAACGGGTTTGCCTATCATATCAGCATCAGTCCGTGGTTGTTTGTGATTGCCGGTGTTGCCATTCTGCTGATTGCCTTGCTGACATTAAGCTACCAGTCTGTAAAAACCGCCATTATGAATCCCATCAGGAGCCTACGGACTGAATAAGCTGAGCGGGATGTACCATGTTTACTTCGCAGGACTTGCGTTTTCAGGGATTGACAGTGAAACATTATAGTAGTAGTTTCGCCAATCCTAACTAACTGTCAATGTTCCGCCGACTCTTCTCTTATATAGCCTGCTTTCTTTTTGCTTTAGCAAGTGTGCATGGGCAAAAAATAAAAACACCATTTCCTACATCGGCAGAAAGCCGTCTTTCACCTTCCGTCAGTACGTGTGCCACGGATGTTCTCCTGCAGGAGTTTCGCAAGAGCCCTGCGTTTAAGGCGGCAGAAGAAAAGATGAACCAACAGATCCTTCAGTACCGTCAGGCGAACGATAGCACGATCCTTGCGCTTCCCGTTGTTTTTCACATTGTCGATGATAATCCCTTTGCTTTTAGCGATGCGCAGGTAGCGGCAGCCATTCAGGACCTGAATGATGCGTTCAGCAAATCGGGTGCTTATGCGGCCAGCACCGGGGCTGACACAAGAATCAGGTTTTGTCTTGCCAAAAAAGATCCCGACGGCGGTATCACCAATGGCATAACCCGCACGGTTTCTTTTTTCTCCAATGATCTCAACCCTGTGATTGAAGATGTGAAGCTGAAAAATTTAGTGCAGTGGGATCCTTCGCAATATGTCAATATCTGGTACATCAAAAGCATGCACCTCGAAATCATGGCCCGCTTTCAATGCGGTGTATGGATGCGCATGTATGCCGGTGGATATGCTACGCTGCCCCCGGGTGGTGGACCAACCGATGGCATTGTGGTAACGGCACTGGGTACCATGCTGGCGCATGAGATGGGGCATTATCTCGGGCTCTATCATACGTTTGAAGGACTGGATTGCCGCAATTTTAACTGCGATACCGACGGCGACCGGGTATGCGATACGCCACCAGATGCATCGGTCAGCAGTTCGCCGTGCGGAAGCCCCGGAAATTCGTGCAACACCGATACGTTGTCGGGGCTGACGGCTGACCTGCCTGACATGATTTCCAACTTTATGGATTACAGCAGTGCCGCCTGCCAGAATGCTTTTACGCAAGGCCAGGCCGACCGTATGCGGGCCGCCATCAATACACAGCGGCCCGGGCTGCTGATTGACAAATGTGCGCCTCCCTGCACCGATGCGATCCGCGCTTCTTTTACAAGAGACAACTGGTACCCGTTGCCGGGAGCCGCCATCAATTTTACCAATACATCTACCGGGGCTACAACTTATGAATGGAGCATAAACGGAACCGTAGCAGCAAACACGGCTAACTTCTCAACATCGTTTCCTGCCGCAGGCAAATACAAAATCACACTGAAGGCTTCCAATGGAACGGGTTGTTATTCTACGTTCACCCATTTTGCCATGGTAAACTGCGGCGTTACATCCCGGTTTTATACCAATAAACGGCAGATTGCCGCAAAAGCGCCGCAATACCTGGACAGCATCCGGTTCACCAATACTTCGGTGAATGCCACTTCTTACCAATGGCTGATGGCGAACGACAAGGGAATGGCAGAACAGGTGGTAAGCACGGCAAAAGATTTTTCGTACGTCTTTACCGTGCCGGCCAATTACACGGTAAGGCTGATTGCTACAAACGGCTCCTGTATAGATACGACATACCTGTTTCCGATTCCCGTTTCCGATCCTACTCCTGATGGTGCATTGTTTATCACCGGCGCCGAATGTTATCAGCAAACAAAAGTGCGGGTTTCGTACTTCATTTGTAACTATGGAATTGATGGCATCCCACGCAATATTCCAATTACCTTTTACAATTCAGACCCCCGCGTTGCAGGTGCCCAAAAGATAACAACCATCTTTTCTCCGGACTCCATTCGCGGATTATGTTGCGGCGTGCTGCATTCAACCATCATTGATGTTGGGTACAGAGGGTTAAACCAGTTGTTTGCGATGTTTAACGATAGTGGTAAGGTAGTACCTGTTGTGCTGCCCAATACAAGTTTTGTTGAGAAATTCTACACCAACAACATAGCTTCCCTTTCCAATTTTGCGTTCGCGGTTACAGCAACTCCTGCCTTGTCGGTTTTGGAATGGGGCGATACCTTGCAATTAAGTGCGCAGGCTCGTCCGGGCTTGGTCTCTTCTTATGTATGGAGTTCGGCAAAAGACCTAAGCTGCACAAGCTGCAAAAACCCACTGCTGATTGCGAATGACTCCACCGAAAAACAAGTTGTTGCCACCAGCAACCTTGGTTGTACCGATACGGCAAGGATAGTGGTACACGTCCCACCATACAATGATTTTAGCGTAGAAATAAACGATGCGCAGTGCAAGGGCGAAGACAGCCTGCGGGTGAATTTTACCATCCGCAATAGTTTCAAACGAGCGGTGATACCCAAAGGCCTGACGGTTGCTTTTTACCGGGGCGATCCCTCCGGCGCAGGGGCAACGATGCTGCCAAAGCTTTTTTCAGTTCCCGATACGGTGAAAGCTGCCAATGCAACCTATACAACCGTGATAAAAGGTATGAGCAATGGCAAACTGTATGCAGTGGTGAATGATTCAGGGAAGGCGCTGCCGGTAGCGCTGCCTGTTTCTCTCTTTCTTGAGAAAGGATATGGAAACAATTTCGGGGCATATGACTATGTGCGGTTTGCTGTTACGCCTGCTCCGTCACTAGCCGTGTTGGAGTGGCGGGACACCTTGCAATTGAATGCAACGGCAGGTCCGGGGGTAGCCGCTTCTTACTTGTGGAGCAACGCTTATAACCTCAGTTGTGCGGCCTGCAAATCACCGCAATTGGTGGCTGATACAACATCGGTTAAGCAGGTGATTGCTACCAGTGCCCTGGGTTGCAAGGATACGGCGCTTATGACGATACAGGTTCCGCCATACAACGATTTTACGGTAACGGTAGATGATGTTCAGTGTGCAGGAACAGATAGTTTGTATGTGAAGTTTACGATGATAAACGGCTTCAAGCGGCCATTGCTGCCGGGACATTTATCAGTATCATTTTACAATAGTGATCCGCGAACTGCAGGTGCTGTCCGGCTGAATCCTGTCTTCTCTATCCCCGATACACTGTTTGCCAAACAGGCCACGTTCACTACGTTTATTAAAGGCATGCCGGCAGGAACCTTATATACTGTGATCAACGACAGTGCTTCACCATTGCCGGTTGTTTTTCCGGCGACAAAATTTCTTGAAAAGGACTATGCAAACAACGTAATAGCTTTTGCCTACGCGCCGGAAGAATTGAAGGTTCAGCCATCAGATACAACGGTTTTCCGTAAGCAGTTGGTTCCGTTGCAGCTTAACACAACTGTCTATAATCCTTCGTCCACTTTGTGGAGTAATAATGGCGATAACACGCTGACCTGTTCTACCTGTCCTAATCCCGTGATGACGGTTTATCACAATACGGTGCTGCGTGTGCAAACAGAAAACAGGTTTGGTTGCGTACTCAAGGGAAAGGCTGATGTTAAGATCTTTCCGCCTGACTTTCAAGTCAGTATTAAAGAAACAAAATGTTATACAAACAATGAAGTGCTGCTCACTTTTTCTGTCTGCATGAACAATGGATACGACAGCGTGTGGAAGGGTATTCCGGTTTCATTTTATGATGGTGCACCCTCTGGTAACAATGCTACGTTTTTGCTATCCGTTTTTGTAACGCCGCAGGTTGCTGGCGATACCTGCTTTACTTACACAACCATCATTAAAGAACCTTTTTCCAACAAGATAACGGCAGTGGTAAACGACAAAGGCGGTTCGCTGTCTGCACCAGTTAAGCAGTATGATGAAACAAATTATCTGAATAATAACGACACGGTTTCCTATACTCCGTTCAACGTTTCTATTTTTCCAACCGATACAGCTATCAGTCGCTGGGGCAATGTGGAATTGGTTCCACAGGCAGATGGAGGACAGGCAATGGCTTATATCTGGAAGCCGGCTCAATATCTTTCCTGTGCATTCTGTCCATCGCCGGTAGCAGCGCCGCCGCATACAACACAGTTTGAGTTGCTGGCAAAAAATGAATTTCAGTGCACCGATACGGCCATGGCAATTGTAAGAACGCATAGCGGGGAAGGAGTGTATATTTCAACCGCCTTTACGCCAAACGGCGACGGTAAGAATGATATTTTTTATATCGTATCCGGGCCAGAGGTAACACAGGTGAAAAGCTTTGCCGTGTACAACCGCTGGGGCCAGGCGGTCTTTAACATGCAAAACTTTGCCGCTAACTCACCGCTCTATGGATGGGATGGAAAATTAGGTGGCAAAGAAGCGCCATCGCAGGTGTATGTGTATTATGTGACCGTTGTATTAAAAGGAGGCAAAGAGAAAGCTTATAAAGGAACGGTAACATTGGTGCGATAATGCCATTTTCGGCTTGGTAGCAGCATGGTGGTTAATTAGGAATTAGTTAATTTGGAATTAGGTAATTCTATTTAATGCTAATATCCCAATATCCTAATTTTTAATCCCTCCCTGACAGTCATTGCAAGCCTTTGTGTACGCCGTGTTTAAAAAAGGACCACAAAGGGCACAACGAATCACGAAGAACACAATGAAGAATGCACACCTTTAAGTTTCAGGTAAGTATAAAATTGTATCAACAGCAATAAAAAAAGGCCAAGGTTATTTACGCAACGGAAAGCTTACTCCCGCATGAATGCCAAGGTTATTCAGGTTATTAAAGTCACCGGCATTAAAAGGCATGATGTTGTAAGAAGCGCCGAGTGTGAACCCGGTTTCACCAGCCTTTTTAAACGGCACAAATACACCCGCTTCCGGCCTGGCAGCAAAACCAAATTTTGTTCGTTGCTCCAGGGTAAACTCACCTGCCAATTCGTTGTAATTAACCAGGTTACCACCAACGCCTAATGCTGCATAAGGCTGTACGGCCGCACCCGGCGTAAACTGGTATTTGGCCTGTGCCAGAATAGGAATTGTTTGAATAGAAAATGTACGAACCGCTGAAAGATCGCTGCCGTCGGAAAGCTTGTAAAGCTGGCGCGGGTTCTTTTGGTAGAAGTCCTGGAAACCGGTTCCCAAACCGATAGACAATTGATTGCTGATGCCGTACAGGACACTCACTTGTGCGCCCCGGCCGGATGTTTCCGAAACCGTTTCTTTAAATGATCCCATCGGCATGGCTACGTTGTACTGTACATCCATCTGTGCCCTGCCTTTTTGCTGTGCCTGTGCAGCCGCTCCCAGGAAAAGGGCAGCGATTGCAAAACTTATTTTGCTGATTCTCATGTCTTGTCTTTTTTACTGTGTGGTTTTAATGTAAGTGGATTGCTCAAACAGCGCCTGGATGCTGGTGTTAACAGTATTGGTGCTAAAGATGCCCGAACCGCGAACAAGGCCGTTCCAGATCACGTTGATCTTTTGGCTTGCAGCCGCATTTTTCAAATCCAGGATGTCAACGGACGCCATGGCTTCGGTACTTTCTACATAGGCGTAAGCCGAAGGATAACCATAGCCGTAACCACCATAACCCCAGTAGAAAGGATCGTAGTAACCCCCGTAACCGCCCCAGTAGTCCTGCAGGTTTACCAGGTTAGCAGTGGTGTTGTACAAGCGGCTTACGTTGATGCCCAGGTCAGGCGACTGGTTGCGGGCAACCCGAACATAACCGCGGCTTTCCATGGCGGTGCGTACGGCTGTTAATGCCTGTAAATCCCAGGCGGTGGCCTGTCCGCCGCGAAAGTTGTTGTTGTCTACTACATACACTGAGTCGGGGATGCTGTACGTTTTGTAGGCGCTAAAGTTTGCGTTGTTATCCCGGTTAGTAATATAAATCCGGCTTTCTTCTTCATTGAGGTTGCCAACAGGATCTTTGGTGCAACTGCTCATCAGGACAAGACCAGTCATTGCCGTCATTGCCCATCCAATCATTCTCTTCATGTTTCGTATAATTGTTTGCCTATAAACGAACAAAGGGAGTGCCTATTTTAACTAGGCCGCGAAGTTAACAGGCTGCTAACAAGCTGGGGCCGATGAAGGAAAGCACAGCGTTGTTTTGCTTACCGAAGCCGCTAAGGTTACCGATCGAGATAACTTCCTGAGCTGCTTTTCCGGCTTTCTGTTACCCGTAAATATTATCCTTGTTACAGGGATATTCATTTAATTGTTGGCAGCAGGTTTTTTGGAGGCCAGCTTTTCAGGTGCGCCTATTGTTTTTAAAGCACCTACCAAAATGGTTTTCCAGATCAGCATAAAAAAGCCGCCGTTCCGGTCACGCTGAAAGGCAGCCGTTACTTTTCGTGGTTCGTTACCTTTTTTAGGATTGCTGTTTCTTATCACCAGCAGGTTTGCTAAAAAGGAAGTAACATCTTTCTTATCCAATGCTTTTTTCCCGGCATCTTTTTCAAGGAGATGGATCTTTAAATCCTTGTACAATAGCAAGACATTGCCGTCTGCCTTCCATTCGTTGCCTTTGATGGTAGCCTGGAGTTTGTGCACGGTGCCATTGTCGATCTTCACCATTCCGAGGGGCTCGGTAAATCCATTCAGCAGGTTACCCGCAAATGGTTTGTCAACGGAGATATTGGCAGTGAAAGCACCGGCTTTCGGATGGTTCATATCGAAAGTAAAGCTGGCGTTTAATGGAATAGTTTGCATAAAAAGTGCCGTGCCATTCAGCAGCAGTGGTTTTTTATTGGTGGTTGAAAGATTGGTGCCATTCAGAG
>DASVSM010000291.1:0-3651 GCA_036388115.1 Flavisolibacter sp. | reverse complement strand
ATTTCAATATCATTAGGCGAATGAATGATCTCGGTGATAACGAGGTTAGGCGTTGATGTATTGAAGACGATATTAAATTGGATAGAAGCCATTGTATTACCTGCGCCATCCTGCACACCCGAAACTGTAACGGTGTACGGCTGACCATCAACAATTGCAGTATGGTTTAAAAAAACCGTATCCCCGCTTGCGCTAAGTGCCGCCGTGTTGATGGTACGTGAAGGAGTAAAAACATAGTTGGCTACATTGGTCGCTGTTGCCGATTTGACAGGCTCGCTGAATTTGATAAAGGACGTGGTGGACGACGTTGCCTGTAAGGTCTGTGCTACTGGCGCTGTTACATCGCCACTACCGGTTGATGTTCCTTTGACGGTTACCATATCAAAACGCCAGGTGCCGCCAGCGGCATAAGTAGTGGCAGAAGCCGCGTAAGCCGATGTTGAGGGAACAAAGGTGGCGACAATTCTAAACCCTGCGTTAGGGTTGTTATTTAAAGCGGTAATAGATGAAAGGTCAACTGTTCTGTTCTTGAACCATGTGTCCCCAGCATTACCGTCAAATAATTGCGCATCTACCCAGACTGGCGTGACGGCAGTGATGTCTGTTGTGTATTGTAACAATTCGTACCTCGATGATGTATTGCTGTGCCGAAGATCATAACTAACCACAACGCCGGTAAATCCGGCGGTAGAAACAGCGACCTGAATACCGGTCGTTTTATCTCCCGTGCCCTGCGCTGCATAGTTGGTCGTTTGATAGCCACTGTTATCCGCAGCCGGGGCAGGGTCTGAAGAACCACCATTAGCCGAACCGGAATTAAATGTATTGGTAACTCCGCCAATATTGATTAATGTGCCCATACCCGTATATGCAGAAGATGAACCTGTGGCCGTATTTGCGTCAGGTGGATTGGAGTTGAAATTCCATTGAGTAATGGTTGTTTGTGCCCTAAGAATTTGAGCGAAAATTGTAAAGAAAAAAATAGTAAGAAGCAGCCGGGTAAAATTTTTTTGCATGTTCCGTATTTGTATGCAAAAGTGATGTGTGAGCCATCCGAAAAGCAAAGCTACATGTTAAGTTAGTATGAACTAAACATGAAGAAATTGTAACGGGGCGAAGTAAAATTTTAGTTTTTATTTCGGAGTGTATTGATTTGCACGAATATTTTTTTCGGCCAGCGAAACTGTTTGCTCTATTCGTTTCATTTTTGTTTCATCAGTCTTTGCCTGGTATATCCAGTCTAAAATTCCTTTTTTGGTTGAAGGAGGAAAGGCCTGAAAATTTTTCTTTGCTGTTTTGTGCTTAGCGAAAAGCGTTGTTAGTTCCGGAGGTAGTTCCAGCGCATCTACTTTTTCCAAAGCAGTCCAAGTACCTGAGTTTTTAGCGAGTTCTATCATGGCCATGCCTTGCGGTTTCATCTTGCCTTCAGCAATCAGCCGCTCCACTCTTTCCTTATTTATTTTGCTCCAGTTGCTTTTAGGCTTTCGCTGTGCAAAAAATAAATAAAAGCTTTCTTCGTCCCGTTTGTTTGGCTTACTGTCAATCCATCCGAAGCAAAGCGCTTCTTCCACTGCTTCATCATAATACACACTTGGTGTAGTTGATTTTTTATGATAGATAAGCAACCAAACAGACGATTGCTTTTCGCCATATTTTTCTAACCACTTTCTCCATGCTTTGCGGTCTTTGGCGTAAAAGGAATTAGATAGGTTCGGGGAAGACATGAAGAAAAATTACTGCAATTATTTTTCCGTTTCATCTCTTTTTATACTGCTTTCATCAATTGCTGATATTTCTGCAAAAAATTTTGAAACCAAAAGCCAGATGATTTGATAGTTCTTCTTTGGGTAGGATAATCAACATATACTAAACCAAAACGTTTGCTGTACCCTTCAGCCCATTCGAAATTATCGGTGAAGCTCCAGGCAAAATAGCCAGTGACTTTTACCCCTTCACGTTTTGCTCTTAATACCTGTTCAAGATATTGTTCATAAAACCGGATACGATAATCATCATCTACATGCCCATCAATTAATTCATCATTGAAGGCTGCACCGTTTTCTGTGATCAGGATTTTTTTAATGCCCCTATACGAATCAAAACGCTTCAGGATGCGATAGATACCCTGCGGATAGATTTCCCAGTCCATAGCAGTGCGGGGAACGTTGCGGCCACTTGCTTTTACAATTCGGGCATTGAGATAAGGCATAATAGTGCTATGGCGAACGACTTCTCTTGTATAGTTCTGCAATCCAACAAAGTCTAAATCAGCCTTCAAAAGGTTTTCATCTCCATCTTTCATATGTCGTTCCAGTTGCTGCAGCACACGCATATCCTGCCAGGGATAACCTAGTCCCACGAGGGGTTCAACAAATAGGCGGTTGCTTAATACATCTACTCTTTGTGCTGCTTCTAACGATGATTTGGTACCATCAACAGGATCTGCCGGCGAGCAGGAAAAAGTGGTACCCACCTGTAAAGCCTCATTAATTGATTTGATAGTTCTTGCACCGATAGATTGGCATAATGCTGCATGATGTACAACTGGCAAAAAATTGCTCAACCCTTTTTTCCCCGGTGCATGAATGCCTAAAAAATAACCGGCACCGGTAAAAGCCACCGGTTCATTCAATACCATCCAGTTTTTTACCCTATCACCAAATTGATGAACACAAAAAGCCACGTAGTCTTCAAACCAGCGAATGATATCCCTGTTCGTCCAGCCACCCTTTTCTTCCAATGCCTGCGGCAGATCCCAATGGTATAACGTAACCCAGGGTTCTATTCCGCATTCCAAACAAAAATCAATTACACGATTATAAAACTCAATTCCTTTTTCATTAGGCTTGCCGGTTCCTTCAGGAATTAACCGTGGCCATGAAAGGGAGAAACGAAAATTTTTAATGTTCAGAAACTCCATTAAAATAATATCCTGTATATGCCGGTGGTAAAAGCTAGTGGCCGTGTTCCCATTATCCCCGGCATGTATCTTTCCCTTTATACGGGTAAATACGTCCCAGATCGAAAGCCCCTTGCCATCTTCGAGATAAGCCCCTTCGGTTTGATAAGCCGATGAAGCCGCTCCCCAAGTAAAATCATTACCAAAATCGCTGCTATGTATCATGCTTAAGAACCTGGCTGGTAAAAAATTTTTTTAAGTACAAGGTTTCTGAATCCCGATGGTGAGGGCAGGGATTTCTGGGAGCGTTTCATAGGTACCGGCTGAGGGAATTGCTGCTCAACAATTTCTTCCAAGATCCATTCGGTTTCATTCGGAAAGTCCATGGCAATTGTTTCGGTAGTCTCTATCCAGGCTTTTAGTTTTCCGTATTGCTTCTTCTTTATATTTTTCAAAACTGGGACACCTAACAATTGCAAGGCGGCTGCATTGCATTGCTGCTCATATTGCCCTTTCATGGGAATGACGATCAGTTTCTTTTTTAAGAACAACGCTTCAGATGGAGTTTGAAAACCGGCACCACAAAAAATGCCTTTAGCAGAAACCATGCTTTTAACAAAGGTCTTATTCGTAACAGGATGAAATGAAATGTTCTCGTGGTTATAGGCATGCATACAGCGCTTGCTGAACACATGCCATTTTTCTTCGGGAAAACAGGATAAGAGCTTTATGATCCGTTTGTCGCTATAAGA
>DASVSM010000290.1:0-3911 GCA_036388115.1 Flavisolibacter sp. | reverse complement strand
GAAGACCAGTTTTCAAAAGATGCGAATGGTGATATCGTCTTCCCGGAAGAGCTGCAATGGATGACTGATTTTGATACCGCTATTCGCAATGGTTTAGGGATGAAAATCAACATCACAGCTGACCAGGCACGACGTGGCTTTGATCGTATTGTAGTATTAGGCGTTCGGCTGAGTGCAGACGAAACCAAAGGCCGGGCACTGGTAGAGAACCTGTTTGACCATCACCGCAAAAGCCGTAAAGGAATTGCCCTAATTCCACAGGGAACACCAACGAACAACACAGAAGATGATGCCGCCGGGTATGACAGTTTGGACAGTGCCGATGAAAGTTTCGACATACTGAAAAAAGGTTCGTTATTTCAGTATGAAGCAGACCCGCTGATTAAGACAGATGGGCAGTGGCTGGCGGAATCGCTGGGCATCAGTTACGATGCCGTGAACAAGATCAGCAATGCCGATCTTACTGATGTAGCGGAAGGGCGAATGATGAACACTGCCCTGTGGCCCGCAACGCTTGGCTACATGATGGAGACCATGATGCAGCCGGTGTTTGATGACCAGGACATTACTACCACGAGAAATTTTTTCAACCAGTTTATTTCCGGACGGGGAAGAGTGCCGGCGATAAAAATTGGCCGGCAACCGTACGGTATCTTACCTACCGTTGCCTTTTCCAAACTTGGATGGATCAAACAGAACGATAACTTACGCATCAGCCGCGGTCGGAACTTCCTGCTTGAACTTTATACTATTCTAAAAAAGGTGGATGATGACTGGACGCCACTGCTTAATAAAGTATCATACGTAAGCAAAGGAGGGGATGCCCACCAGATTTTGTTGAATGCTTTAGGGCTGACAGCGTCTTCTATTGAATTTTACCAGCGCACTGCTGAAAGCAAAGAGGACCTGTTCAACCGTTTCAGCCTGATGGGAATGGCAGGTAATTTTATGGCAGCCATCCTCAGCAACTGGTACCTGACAAGCGGCACGGCGCTCTTGAAAAAACACGGTTACACAGGAGATCAGATTCCTGATATCCTCAACAAATTTTTCCTGAAAAGCCAGAACCTATTAAAAGGCCCGCTGATTGATGACCGGCCTCTTTCCGAATCAGAAAAGATCAGGGCTTATACAACCGACAACAAAAATTACATTCAATGGCTAGCCGAAGCGGCAGGGACAAGTCACGATACATTGCGCAAACGCCAGGGCTTTAAAGAGGGCAAGATTCCGACCGCACTTCTCTACCTCATGCTCCATCATTCACTCGACCTGGGTTATGTAGAAGTAAGCCTTCGGCTTTATCATAAAGCAGGCCTGCTGGATGACAACCAATTGAAGGTAGCAAAAGCAGAACCGGCCTTTCTGCACATCAGTCAGAAAACAAAAGAAAGCGAAAGCAAATGGAGCCGCCTGTATACAAAAGAAGCGGCTGTCACCGGCAACACAAACCTGCTGGTTGGCGAGTACATTGCAAAGAACCTGAAGACGGAAGTAGCCAGCCAATATTTGCTGGAACAACTAACGGTGCTGGATAAATTAAAAGACCTTTCTACCGCTAAACTCGAACGCATTTTTACCGAGCACATTGATTGTTGCACATACCGCCTTGATGCATGGAAAGGGGGCATTATAAACTACCAGCTTTCACTCATGCGCCAAAACCTAAACGAGAACCAGGGCGAGTTCCGTCAAGGGCTTCACATTGGTGCGTTCGGTTGGGTGGAAAATGTGAAATCAGAAAACAAAGTACTCATACCAGTGAGAGTGGAAGATGAGGAAGTAGCCAAATATTTTACAGAGAACCAACCCATCCCTCTTCAACGTGACAGCACAAACGGTGGCTTTATCCTGGCGCCTTCGTTAGATCATGCAGTGACGGCTTCTATCCTTCGGAACGGCTATACATCCAATCAAAATCCGGACGCATTACGCATTAACCTTTCTTCCGAAAGAGTAAGAAAAGCATTGTCTGTGATTGAAGGCATTCGCGGTGGACAAAGCATGGGCGCCCTTTTAGGTTACCAATTAGAACGCGGCCTGCATGAAGGTTATCCCGGTGTTGAACTCGACTTCCTAATCTATCAATTACGCAAAGCGTTTCCGCTTGTTGTCAACCGCATCAAAAGCACAAAGATTGACGATGGTGATGCGACAGAAGTGATTGAAGCAAGAAATGTGATTGATGGTCTTTCACTTATTAACCAGGTCACCAAATCAGGACAGACAACCTACCCGTTTGGAAAAACAACCTTGCCTGCCATCACCATTCCTGCACAGGCAGATGCCATCAACAAAGAGGTGAATAAGATTCGCGATATCAATGATGCCGTTGCAGATTTAGCCATGGCCGAAAGTGTGCACCAGGTAGTGCAGGGAAATTATGACCGTGCCAATGCAACACTTGATGCGTTCAGCAAGGGGAACTTTCCACCGGAACCCAAAGTGATCAAAACTCCGCGGAGCGGTTCTACCCTAACGCACCGGGTAGGCCTGCATTTAAAACCTGGTCTCGCTATTGATCCGACAGCAACACCAAGAGCACAGGCAGAACCGGCGATCAATGACTGGCTGGCAAACACGCTTCCACCCCTGTCTGATATTGTTTGTTCTGTTTCGTATGCCGCAGTTGCAGATGAGCAAGTTAGTGCAGCAACACTTGGCCTGCTTCCGGTTGATCTTTTATACATCATCAATACAGAGAACGAACAGGCATTAACAGAGATTGATGACCGCATTATAAAATTTGTATTAGAAAAGCCGGGTGTTCGTCCGGATGCAGAGATCAGGATCAATTACATGAAACAGCAGGCAGGCAAATATTCTTTCTTTGAAATAGCGCCGCTGTTGAACAGTCTACGGGCTATTCTGCTTCGTTCACGGCCGTTGGCACCAAATGATGTTGCTATCTCCGCCGATGCAAAGGAGCAGGAGGCTAACGCTGTGTTTGCAGAGAACAACTTCACCCGCTTACAGGCAATACATACGTTACTTCAAACTTTCCGCAACACCCCGCTCACTAATTATATCAATACCATCACACCATTGATGGCAGACACAGTGGCCAATCGGGCTGCGATCCTTACCGCCCTTGAAGGCAGCTTTATCAGTCCAATGATTTCACTGCTTACCGAATACAGTAAAACCGGCCTGCCTCAATCAGGCTTTGGCTTTGTTTACACCCGTAAAAAAGAGTTGTACAAAAGCCTTTTGAAGAAAACAGATGACCTGGTTGTAAGATGGGACGATAAGCTTCTGAAATTTGATACGGCTATACTGGAGTATGATGCGCTGCCTGTTGCCACAACGGATGATGAGCGCATTGCTTTTTTACAGAAAACAGAGCTCTATATTTCCACTGTTGTACGAACCATTCTTCCGGCAATACCGGCTGACTACCGCACTATTTTATTGGCAGACAGAGCGACATTCAAGGCCAAAAGAGATGATTTCGATGGTGTTGCTGTAACGAACATTGCACCACTCAAAGATTTGTTAGACCTTATCAAAAGCAAATTTCCAATTGACAACTTTGATGCGGAGCCATTTGATCTGAAAGTGGTGGAAGATGGGCTGATTGTTTTTGCAGATGAACTTTTTACAAAGGCAAAGCTGATTGCCGCCGACCTTGATAAACGGTTGAAAAGTGCGGCTGATCTGTTGGCAAAGTTTGTAACGCTTACTGACAACAATAAAAAAGTGGCCCTTGTTGAGGAAGCCGTAAAACATTTATTGCACGAAGACTTTAAGATCATTCCTGAATTTGCTGTACCACCAGTAAGCGCAGACGAATGGAACAATTCCTATTTGAGCAAAACACAATTGTTAGATCATCTGCAGACCAACTTAGGTGTTGATTTTCCGGAAGACGATTGGCTGTATGGTGTTGCCCGTGTTCGCGAAAAGATGCA
>DASVSM010000289.1:0-3114 GCA_036388115.1 Flavisolibacter sp. | reverse complement strand
AATACAATACGTCTTATGACGATGCTTATGTAAAATTCCTGCTGTTTGGCGGCAAAGGAAAGATTGATAATGAGAACATCCGTGTTTTCAATAAAGTGGGGGATGCGTATGGTTTTCTGCAGGATGTTGCCTACCTCATTGACTTTGAAAAAGGGATAGAATTTTTGCTCAGTGCTACTATCTATTGCAATAGCGACGGCATCTTCAACGATGATAAATATGATTATGAAAACATCGGTCTTCCTTTTTTAAAACATTTGGGAGAGGTAATTTATCAGTATGAAGCAGGTCGCATAAAAAGCCACAAACCAGATCTTTCAAAATTCAGGTTTGATTATAAGCAAAACGTTGGAAATGATGAAAGAAGTAAATAAGGGCAGGCCCTGAAGCATGAAGGGGCACAAAAACCTTTCGTGTAATTCGTGCTTCCATTGGTGTTTAAACTTACATTTGTCCTTTTCACAAAACGGCATTCATGCAGTTATCATCTTTACTCAATCGCTTCAGCGAACCCGAAACATTACGGATGGCAAAGTTGGGCCGTGAGCTACGGGCCAAAGGATTAGACATTGTTGATCTTAGCCTGGGCGAACCTGACTTTGATACACCGGCACACATTAAAGAAGCTGCCAAAAAAGCAATTGACGATAACTGGAGCCACTATACACCGGTATCTGGTTATTTGGACCTGCGTGAAGCTGTTTGTCATAAGTTTGAACGCGATAATAAGCTTCAATACAAACCCGAAAACATTGTTATCTCCACCGGCGCCAAACAAAGTCTTGCCAATGTTATCCTAAGCATCATTGATAGTGGCGATGAAGTGCTGATCCCAACACCTTTCTGGGTTACTTACGCGGCCCTTGTACAATTGGCGGGAGGCAAGGTAAAGCTGATGAAAACAGAACTGGAGAATAACTACAAGATCACAGCAGAGGAGTTGGAAACGGTTATTACACCGAAGACCAAGATGTTTATTTTCTCGTCGCCATGTAACCCAAGCGGGTCTGTCTATAATCAGGCGGAACTTGCTTCTCTGGCCGAGGTTTTCATCCGCAATCCGCATATCACCATCGTATCGGATGAGATTTATGAATACATTAATTACGCCGGCACTCATCACAGCATTGCAGAACACAAGGAGCTAAGGGAAAGGGTTGTGATCATTAACGGGCTGAGTAAAGGTTTTGCCATGACGGGATGGCGGCTTGGTTACATTGCCGCATCGGTGGAAATAGCCAAAGGCTGTGATAAGTTGCAAGGCCAGTTTACCTCTGGTGCCAACGCCATAGCACAAAGGGCGGCCATCACAGCCCTGACGTCACCCCTTGATGCAACAGCCCAAATGGTGGAAGAGTTTGCGCGGAGAAGAAAAAGGGTAATGGAATTAATGCGCAGCATTGAAGGCTTTCGTTTTGCCGAACCTGATGGCGCTTTTTATGCCTTTCCCTGTGTGGATTTTTATTTTGGAAAAAAAGATGGCGGTGATGTGATTGGCAATGCAGATGACCTGGCCATGTATTTATTGAACAAAGGACATGTTTCTACAGTTACCGGGTCTGCCTTCGGCGATGCTCATTGCTTACGGCTCTCTTTTGCCAACAGCATGCAGAATATTGAAAAAGGATTTGAGCGTATCAAAAATGCACTAGGCAAGCTGAAGTGAGCCATTGGTGCTCATTGCCATAAACTTTTGGTGCAATGCCATCACTTGCGGCATCACCAGTTCCTGTTCATTGTTGGTTATTACGAAATCGCAAAGTTTCATTTTCAGTTCTTCATTAAGCTGGCGCTTCATTCGGTTCAACACATCTTCACGGCTTGCCCCATCTCTTGCCATTACCCTTTTCAGGCGAATGTGTTGCGGTGCGTAAACACCAATAACAAAATCAAGGCCGCTAACCGAACCGCTTTCAAAAAGCAGGGCCGCTTCTTTTATCACGTAGGGTGTTGTTTGTGTTTTCATCCAGTCTTCCGCATCACGGATGGTTGGTGGGTGAACAAGCGCATTCAGAAGTTCCAGTTTCAAAGGATCGGCAAACACCACTGAGGCCAGCTTTGCCCGGTTTAATTCTTCCCCTGTGTAGATATCATCTCCAAAATGCGCTTTCATTTTTTGAATGAGGTCCTTATCCGTTTTGTATAATCGCTTCGATGCCGCATCGGTATAATAAACAGGTACCGATAGCAGCTCAAAAACTTTTGCAACGGTTGTTTTGCCGGAGCCGATACCGCCTGTCAGTCCAATTTTTAAAGGCATATTGTAAAGATAGCAAGTGGAGACTTTTTCGTCCTGTCTTCCACGGATAGAAGTATGATCTGTTTCAGTTGAACTGACTTGTACTTTAACCTTTCCATAAAATACCATCGCTTAGTTTCAATACATGAAACCACTGCTTCTTAGTTTCCTTCTTTCCCTTTTCATTCAAAACTCTTTCGCTCAAAGTCTCGACTATATCAGCATTCGCAAAAAGAACGGGCGGGTGATAAAAAATATTTACAACGGGTCGCATGTGCTCTTGCAGACAGTGGATGGAAGCTACCTGCAGGGGCCCGTTAACGCAATTCGTAACGACAGTATTTTTCTCACCATTTACGACATCCGTTTATACCAAACCATATGGGGCTCGATTATCAGGGACACCATCACAAGTACATTGGTCGGCATGCATTACAAAGACATTGGTCGTGTTCATCTTAACAGAAGAACCACCTTTGTTCAGCGTTCGATGGGACCGCTGCTGATGCTCGGAGGTGCAGGTTACCTTGCTGTTAACGTATTGAACGGCGCCTTGTTTGACATTCCCATCGCCGACAAACAAAACTTAAAAAGGTTGGGAACTGCCGCCGGTTTATTCGGTATTGGCTACCTGATTCAGAAGCTGTTTTCATCAGATGGTTTCAGCAAAAAAAAGCACCAGGTTCTATATGTGGATTTGTAAGATCAGATGATAGTAGTGTCTTTCTTTCAATTGTCGGTTGAAGTTGAACGTTTAAAGTTTGATGTTTAACGTTGTTTTCTGCTACCGTCATGCCGCCCAAACCGTAGACACTTTGAACTTTTGCTTTTCTGTGTAAAATTCAAACGAAGTCACTACTGGTTTACCCGTTTCC
>DASVSM010000288.1:0-2759 GCA_036388115.1 Flavisolibacter sp. | reverse complement strand
GTTGGCAGCAAGCCACAACAAAAGTTTCTTCCTTCAATACCATTGCCACCCTGGTTTTCCATACAAACTATTATGTTGGTGCGGTATCAAAGGTTTTGCAGGGAGAGCCCCTCAATGCCAGGGACCAGTATAGCTTTGAACATCCGCCTATTCAGTCCCAGGAAGATTGGGAAGGATTACTGGAGAAGACCTGGGACGAAGCGGAGCGCTTTGTTACGTTAATTGAGCAGCTACCCGAACATCAACTGGAAGAAACATTTGTTGATGAAAAGTACGGCAACTATTACCGGAATATTCACGGCATCATAGAGCATACGCACTATCACCTGGGACAGATTGTGTTGATAAAAAAGTTACTGAAAGAGAAAGCAAAACAAAATGAGAACAAGTAGATACCGCCGGCACAATTAATTCTTTTACAGCCTTGGTGTTGATGACAGGCTTTTATCATCAGCCATTAACCCAGCGGCAACTGCAGCAAAAACACCGATTTACTTTTATGCACCTGCACATTCAGCTTTGCCTTTAAGGCGTGAAGCCGTGATTCCATATCCCTTCTGCGAAGCAGGTTATTTAACTGCTGCATATCACAGCCTTCATTCCCAAATTCAATGGTGAACAAGAGCTTTCCTTTATCAGCGGCCATGTGAACAATGCATAGCTTTGTGCCGGCCACTACCAGGCTGCGCAGGCCTTCTTTAAACAGCAGAAAAGCTTCGTGACGCAGTTTCATATTAAGCTCCAGCTTTTCTACTTTCTTATCAATCAACAACTCAATCAGCACACCATGTCGCTGCATCAGTGCATCGGCAAATTCCTTGATGCGGTTAATGGTCTTGTCCATGGCGTCATTATGCGGGTCGAGGCTCCATAACATGTCATCCAGTGCAATGATCATGTTGTGGCTTTTCGCATTGATCTGTTCCAGGTATTCTTTGGCCCGTTGCGGCTCCTTTTCGGATTTCAGGCGGGCAATCTCACTTAAAATATTAATGTTGTTTAGTGCTGTATTCACTTCTTCATGTAAGCCGGTCGCAATGTCGGTACGCACTTTCTGCATGGCTTCTTTTCGTTTGGTGCGTTGCCTGTCCAGGTAAAACAAAAGAAAAGCTGCGGCCACGGCTAACAAGGTGTAAAACCACCAGGTCTGGTAAAACGGTGGCTGTATACGGATCTTTACAACAGTAGGAGAACTAAAAGGAATTCCGTCACTATTCAGGCTTCGCAGGAGCAAGGTGTAATGGCCGGGGGGCAGAAAAGGAAAAGAAGCGGTGTTATCCTTGTTTGCATTGATCCACTCATTATCGCCGCCTTCCATTTTATATTGTACCAGCAAAGGACTGGCGTAACTCAGCGGGGAAAAAGTAAACGTGATAGAATTATCCCGGTCACTCAATGTCAGCCGGTCCAGTGCCATTACCGAATCAAGGTTCAGCTCTGTTTTCCCTGCCAGTATTCCGGTGATGACGATTGGCCGCCGCACATCCGACAGCCGAATGCTTTTAGGGTGAAAACAAAAAAACGAGTTGCCGGTACCAAATACCAAACGGCCATCCTTCATCTTGTAGGAGGCACTCAGGCTAAAGCGTTCATTGCCCATGCCATCTGCCCGGTTAAATAATACAAGTGCACGTATATTCGGGTGAAGCCTGTACAAAGCGTTGGTAGTGCCCATCCAGATAAATCCCTCATCATCCCTTTCCAGGGAACTGACATTTCCCATGATGGCATCCGGCAGGTCCAACGGAAAGACTTTATTGGTGTTGCGATTATAAAAAAATAACCTGTTAATGGCCCCGATCAGGGTAAGACTGTCATTATACTGCATGATGGCCATAATGGAATTGCCCATCATTGTACCTTCTGCTGTAGCACCTGCTTTCCATTGTTTGACCAGCCGGCCGCTTTTACCATCAAACACAAACAGGCCTGCATTGCCGGTTCCTACCCATACTTCATTATGCTTGTTTACAATCAGTCTGTTGATCATGGCATCACCAACCTGTGCCATTTTTACGAGTGAGTCGCCAGTTCGATTCTTTGGATTCACCCAACGGAAAACCCCAAACGCATGCATGCCCAGCCAAAGGTTTCCGGACTTATCTTCTGCCAACTGTCTGATGGTACGCCGCTGCAACGCTGCCGGGTTTCGAATCGATACGATATTTTTTTCCTGGTTATACTCGTATAAACCCGGTTGCCCTCCCATCCAGATTGTATTGCTGTCGGCTGAGGCGCAAAGGCTCCATAGATAGGGCACGCCAAACTTTACAGAATCTCCTATTTGGAGCGGAATGTTTTTTAAATTTTTCGTGTAGCGAAAGGGGCCGTCTTCCCAGGTACCCGTTAATAGGTCACCATTTTTTGTTTCCACAAAAGACATAACGGTGCCATTTCCAATGTCCCCCCTGTTACGGTTAAGATGGTAGATACTATTGAAAAACTGCAGCGAGGGGTTAAAGCGGTACAGGCCATTTTCCTGCGTTCCGATCCAGATGTTTTTTTCGCGGTCTTCATAAAAGGTGGTCACGCCTTCGTAACTGATTCCCTGGCCGCTTCGGTGATCAGTGGGAATGATGTCAAATTTCTTTTCGGCCTCATTAAAGAGGCCAAGCATTTTTAAACCGTACACCCCTATCCTCCCATTGGAGAGCTGCGTAAAACCGCGTAGTTCGTGGTAGGTTCTCAGCGTGGTAATGAACTCAAACTTTTGCAGCACGTTTCGCCTGGTATCGTATTGCATGCAGAGGGGAGACCCA
>DASVSM010000287.1:0-12517 GCA_036388115.1 Flavisolibacter sp. | reverse complement strand
TCGGATTTGGCTACCTGCTGCAGGCAATTATCTTAAAATCTTCCATATTTCAGAACAGGAAATTTGTTGCTCTACTGTTCATTGCACCGGCCATTTTTGCATGGAAGATGGTAGCCGACGTTGAGTTCCATTTTTCCGTTGACGTGTTTGAAAATGAATACTGGAACGATGTTGTCTACTGGCCCTTCAAGGTTGTTGTCATAACGTCAATGCTCTACTTCGTGCATCGTTTTTTTGACAGAGCACAACCCTTTTACGGAGTTACGCTAAAGGGTTTCAAGGTGAAGCCCTACCTGATCATGCTGCTGATTATGGTGCCGTTGATTATTGCAGCTTCCACACAAAGTGATTTTCTCGGGATGTATCCCCGGTTTCAAAAAGTAGCTTATTTATTACAACCGGAAAGAGGTTGGCATAAACTGCTTTACGAACTTTCGTACGGTACCGACTTCTTTTCCATCGAACTTTTCTTCCGCGGATTTCTGGTGCTGGCTTTTGCAAAATGGGTTGGCAAAGAAGCCATCCTGCCAATGGCAATCTTTTACTGCACCATTCATTTTGGGAAACCATTAGGTGAATGCATCTCTTCCTATTTCGGCGGAATGATCCTTGGTGTGGTAACCTATCACACCCGAACAATAATGGGGGGTTTTATGGTCCACGTAGGCATTGCGTGGCTGATGGAGTTAGGAGGTTATCTAAGTGGTCATTTATAATAAAAACTGCAAGCCTGTAAGCCGGATTCTGTCTCACACTAAAGTGCTACCGCTATCATTTATCTGGGATAAGCATCGCTGCTTACCTCTATCTGCCTACCCACCCAGCTCAGGCGAGCAGCCCTCGAACACTGGTATATTTGGCATTTCAGCACGCAAGGTTTACCCCACTAATTTGTTACCAAAGAAGCCCGTGGTCTCTTACACCGCGTTTTCACCCTTTCTCCGCTTGCGACGAAGTGGTTATTTTCTGTGGCACTCTCTCGTTCTCCACCAGAGGCGGAAAAGCCGGCTGTTAGCCGGTGCGTTGCTCTGTGCTGTCCGGACTTTCCTTCCTCCGCCTAGGCGGAAGACGATAGCGCAGCTTGCAGCGACGCGAATTTACAAAGAAGCGCTGACCTCTATCCCAATCAAATACTAAGGTTTCAACCTAGCTTAGCAGGCTTATAAATACTACATGGAAGATCTACTTATCCGAAGGGCAATGGTTGATGACATCAATGACCTGTTATGGTTTGAACAAGGCGTGATTGCAGCAGAAAGGCCTTTTGACCCAACGCTGAAAAGTGAAGACATAAAGTATTATGACCTGCACTATATGATCGCTTCAACCCATATTGAATTGCTGGTTGCCGAAGCAAAAGGGAAAGTAATTGGAAGTGGCTATGCCCGTATCGAAAACGCAAAGCCATACCTGCAACATCAACAATATGCTTATCTCGGTTTTATGTATGTCGACCCGGAATATCGCGGAATGGGGGTGAACAAAGCCATCATGAATGCACTGGAAAAATGGTCGATTGAACAGGGTATTACCGAAATGCGCCTGGAAGTTTATTACGAAAATTCTCCTGCCGTAAAAGCCTACGAAAAGACAGGCTTTACACGACACATGATCGAGATGCGAAAGGGCTTGGAAAAAGAATGATCAGGATTTAAAGAAAATTTCTGTTGCACCATATCCAAACGAAGGATGATACTGGTTCACGAATGATTTAACCTCTCGTCTTCCGCGCAACAGTTCATGGATCTCATCGCGCAATTTACCACTGCCAATACCATGTATCACTATCAGTTGCGGCTGCCTGTGTGCTACCGCCAGTTCGTACCACTTTTCAAACTCTTTCAATTGAATGTTCAGTATCTCGCCATTGGTTAGCTGCTTCCAGTTATCCATCAGTTTTTCTATGTGGAGATCAACAACCGTTCTTGCCGGCTGTATATGCTGGCGAATATCCTTCAGGCTGTAGATCTTTGCTCCTTTTGTAACCGGTGTTTCTACAATGTCTTCGTAAGGTTTGGGCGGATAATTGTCAAACAGTTTGTAAGTGAATGTTGCTTCACCTTTTTGTTTTAATAACTCTATCCTGTCGAACAATTGTTTCGGCTTCAGCTTCACGGATGCTTCGTAGTAGTCTGCTTTGTTTTTGTCTGGTTTCAGCAACGAAAATTCAAACGCAAACAGCGGACTGTCGTTCATGTCTTCGAAATCCACATCATGTAAATAAAAATCACTGAAAGGTGTCACTTCCGTACGGAGGTCAAATTCAGGCTTGCCGAAGAACTGAAGCGAATAAAAAAAATTATAGTGCAGTTCTGTTCTGTTAATGAGATGCACTTTCAATTCTGTTACGATATCATCACCAAATTCATCTGTCTGGAATTTGGGTAAAAAGGAAAGCCAGACACCATCCGAAACTCTTTTTTCCAGGGGTTTGGCAGGCGTTTTTTCTTTCTTTAGTTGCTCAACGTATTTCTTCTTTGGCTCAGCCGGGAATAGCTTTTTCTCAGTAAAACGTTTATAATAAGGAAAATCAATCTGGTCCATATAGGCAGGGAACTTCACTCCTCTCACCTGGATCATCACCATCTTATCGTTAATGATGTCTATCACCTCCCCTTCTTCGTTTGAATGCAGCACGATTATCTTGTCGCCTATCTCGTATTTCATGCTGCAAATTTAAGCAGATATAGAGCTGCTTATTTCTTCGAAGTGGCAGCAGGTACGCCAGACGTGCCTTTTGCCAGGTGACTGTTCTTATAACCATACAGAAAGTAGATGGCAAGACCGATCACCAGCCAAATAAGAAAACGCTCCCAGTTGGTGGCACTTTCCTGCGCCATTAAATAAAAGCAGCTGGTGAAGCCCAGCACTGGTATCAATGAAAAATTTTTGACAAACGACAGCACGGCAATGATGCCGGCAATGACCCAAAATATGGCCATTGGAAAACCAGCCCTTGTGGTAAAGGCACTGCTGAAATGGTCGGGCGAATACGTCATCGACAAGATAACCGCGGCAATGAACAGGGCCGGAATAATATACTTGCCGCTTACATGTGGCACCTTGAATCGTGATTCGGGCCGGTTAGGCGAACGTTGCAGCACGAGCACACCGGCACAGACCATTACAAAAGCGAAGAGTGTTCCGATGCTGGTTAATGCCAAAACCGTACTTAAGTTTAAAAACAAAGCCGGCACCGCTACTACAAAGCCGGTTAAGATGGTGGCAAAAGATGGCGTTTTGTATTTTGGATGGAGGCGGGAAAAAATCTTCGGCAGTAAACCATCACGGCTCATGCTCATCCAGATCCGTGGCTGTCCCATTTGGAATACCAGCAAAACACTTGCTGTTGCCACAATAGCGCTTACTGCTACAATACCCGATATCCACATCAGCCCTCTTGTTTCAAAGACGGCCGCTAAAGGATCACCAACATTTAGTGTTTTATAGCTAACCATCCCTGTTAGCACAAGTGCCAGTGTTACGTATAAAACAGTGCAAATGATCAGCGAATAAATCATGCCTCTTGGCAAATCTCTTTGGGGGTCCTTGCACTCTTCCGCTGTTGTGGAAATGGCATCAAAACCTATATAAGCAAAGAACACAGCGGAAACGCCTTTCAGTATCCCAGAAACACCATTCGGTGTGAAGGGGCGCCAGTTCTCGGGATCAACGTAGTAAGCACCTAGAACAATCACTAAGAAAACCACTGCCAGTTTGATGATCACCATCAGGTTACTGGCCCTTCGCGTTTCTTTGATTCCTACATATACGATTGACGTGATTAAGGCAACAATCAACATTGCCGGAAGGTCCATAATAGTGCGTAGGCCAAATAACTGGGGAGCTGTGCTCCATGCTGCGGCCTGGTCGGTAATTGCCCCATCAACAGCAGCGCCGGCAACTGGATTTGTTGATGCAATAAATCCGCTGTGCGCAGTGGTATAATCCATCGTGAGCCACCGGGGAATATGCAGGCCTACGTTGTCCAACAACCCGGTAAAATAATCGCTCCACGAGATAGCCACTGCGATGTTGCCGATCGCATATTCCATCAGGAGGTCCCAGCCAATGATCCAGGCGAAGATCTCGCCAAATGCAACATAAGAGTAGGTGTAAGCGCTACCAGAAACAGGCACTGTCGATGCAAATTCTGCATAACACAATGCTGCGAAGCCGCAGGCAAGGGCCGTAAAAATGTATAAGAAGATAACACCCGGACCACCATCGAAACTTGCCTTGCCAATACTGCTGAAAATGCCCGCACCAATGACGGCGGCAATCCCCATAAATGTCAGGTCGCGAACACCTAACACTTTTTTCAAACCTTCACCATGACCATGTCCGTCGGATAAACCCTGCTCTGCTTCTTTTAAGATAAGTGGGATTGATTTCTTCCTGAAAAGACCGTGTGCCATTCGCAGTTGTTTTGTTTGTAAATAAATGGAATAAACCTGATAAAATCATTGTCACCTCTCGTCGCCATCCGTAAAAGCAGGATAGGTAATAATAAATTTTGTGGAACAAAAGCCAACCGATAGAAAACAATATTGGCTTATCTCACCAAGACCAAGCTCAATGTTGCCGCTGAATTAAAAACGAAGCTAATTCTCTTAAAGACTCCTTTCGCTTGGAAAGAACAGCAATATCATCCAGGTGCTTCAGCGATTCATTCAGGTACTTTTCTTTTAACTCCTCTGCCCACGCGTCAACCCTTGAATCCCTGAAGATATTAAGCACTTCGTCCACTTTGGAATCCATATCGCTTTGCAAAAGCTGCTGCAGTTTTTCTTTCTGGCCGGGAGAGGCTGTTTCCAAAGCATGGATCAACAAAAATGTCTTCTTATTCGACTTGATATCACCACCGATCTGTTTTCCAAATTTTGAAGCGTCACCAAATGCGTCCAGGTAATCATCCTGTACCTGGAAAGCCAAACCTAGTTTGCGACCAAATTCATAAATCAACTGTTGGTTTCTGTCCAGCGCCCCGCCGAGGATTGCGCCCAGTTGTAAGCTTGCAGCCAGCAGGACAGACGTTTTTAAACTGATCATGTTTTCATACGAAGCAAAATCCACCTTATCCAGCTTTTCAAAATCCATGTCTAGTTGCTGTCCTTCGCACACTTGTTTAGCCGTGCGATTAAAGAGATGGATGATCTTGCGCAGGTAAGTTGGCGAGATTTTATTCAGGTAATCGTATGCCACAACAAGCATGACATCGCCGGCCAGCAGGGCTGTACTTTCTCCAAATTTTTGGTGTACGGTTTGCATACCACGGCGCAGCGGGGCCTTGTCCATAATGTCGTCATGCACAAGGGTAAAGTTGTGGAAAAGCTCGATGGCCGTGGCTACATTCCATGCATCACCGGTTATTTCATCAAACAGTTCGTTACCCATTAAACACATTACCGGCCGAACCCTTTTGCCACCTAATTGCAGGAAGTAGTTATTCGGCTGGTATAACGAAGCTGGCTCCGTTGGAAAATGTGCTGTGTTAAATCGTTCATTGAACCGGGCAGATAGTTCTTCGAAACTTTGCATCAGTCTTCGTCTTTTTTCTTTTTACGTTTTGGTTTGTTTTTTGGCTTCTCCTGTTGAACACTTTCTTCTCCCTCATCGGCAGTGGCTGTTAACACCCATTCATAATCCAGTTGACGTTTTTCCAGGTTGGCCGCAATGACTTTTATCCTTACCCGGTCGCCCATCCTGAACCGTCGTCCGCTTCGCATGCCCACCAGGCTGTAATCCGTATCCACCAGCCTGAATTCGTCGTATTCAGCCAGTGAGGTGATGCTGACCATTCCTTCGCATTTGTGCTCGATGGTTTCTACCCAAAAGCCAAACGCCGCTACGCCACTGATCACACCGTCAAACTCTTCGCCGAGGAAGTCCCGCATGTATTCTACCTGCTTATACTTATTTGAAGCCCTTTCAGCATCCATTGCCGCTCTTTCCCGCTCGCTGCAATGTTTGCATTTCTGCTCCATCTTTTTATCCACCTTCACTTTGTCATTCAGCACACCTTCCAACACACGATGAACCAGCACATCGGGGTACCGGCGGATGGGCGAGGTAAAATGGCAGTAGTTCTCAAAGCCCAGTCCATAGTGGCCAATGTTATCGGTTGTATAAATGGCTTTCGCCATGGTTCTTATCCCGAGTTGTTCAAGCACATGTTGCTCGGGTTTGCCTTGCACATCCTGCAGCATGGTATTGAACGACTCCGCGATATTCTCCGGTGTTGTTGTATCGAATTTGTGCCCAAACTTTTTGGCAAAGGCAATAAATGGCAACAGCTTTTCTTCTGTTGGCAAATCGTGTACACGGTAGGGAAATGGCAACGGTTTTTTATTCACTTCAATCTTGGACACGTGCTGCGCTACGTATTTGTTTGCAAGCAACATGAATTCTTCGATGAGCTGGTGCGATTCCTTGCTTTCTTTTACCACAATTCCAATGGGCTTTCCTTTTTCATCCAGTTTAAAGCGCACTTCAGTGCTGGAGAAATTGATAGCGCCGGCTTCGAAACGTTTGGCACGCAACCGACGGGCAATGCTGTTCAACAGCAGTACTTCATCTGCATAAATGCCCGTTTCTTTTTCAATGATTTCCTGTACTTCTTCGTACGTAAAGCGGTGATTGGAATGAATGGCTGTTTTTCCCAGCCAGTATTTTTTTACGGCACCTTTCGGTGTCATTTCAAAAACGGCTGAAAAAGTAAGCTTATCCTCCTTTGGCCGCAGTGAGCAAAGCACATTGGAAATTTGTTCCGGCAGCATGGGATTTACCCGGTCCGGTAAATAAACAGACGTGGCTTTCTTATAGGCAAATTCGTCCAGCTCGGTATCAGGCTGCACGTAATGGCCAACGTCGGCAATATGAACGCCTATTTCGTAATTGCCATTTTTTAAAACACGGATGGAAAGCGCATCATCAAAGTCCTTTGCATCAACCGGGTCAATGGTAAAGGTGAGCACCTCACGAAAGTCTCGGCGCTTTTTAATCTCTGCTTCCGAAATGACATCAGGAATCCGGGCCGCTTCCTCCATTACTTCGTCTGGGAACTGAATAGGAAAACCCGCCTCCAGCAAAATCTCCTTCATCGCGAGGTCGTTAGCATCTTCGGGATTTAAAATGCTCATTACTTCCCCTACCGGACGCTTGCTTCCGTCATCGCTCCATTCTTTTACTCTTACCACTACCCTGTCACCGTCTTTTGCCTCTTTAAAATTTTTCTCCGGGATATAGATGTCGGGCATACGCTTATCACCTTCTACCACAAAAAAGGCAAATCCTTTGCTCATTTCAAGTTTGCCAACAAATTCGGATTGTTTTCTTTCGGCTACTCCTACCACAATGCCTTGTTTGCGACGGCCACCATTCCTGTCTTCTTTTAAACGTACCCTCACCGTATCACCGTGCATGGCCGAATTGAAATCGGAAGGCCTGACAAGTATGTCAGCTTCTTCGCCTTCAATGATCACGAAGCCCATCCCGGAACGGGTTATTTCCAGCTTGCCTTTAAACTCGTTTGCCTGCTTGCCGGTACTGACTTCGCTCTTTTTCCTGTCTGTTTTCTTATGGTTCTTTCTGCCCATGGTTAAGAAGGGTTTTTAAAATTTTCTATAAAGCCTGACACTTCCCTTAAAAATAACTGTTCTTCGTTGAATAGAAATTTATGTTCAATTGGCATGACATAAAACGGCATGCCATCAATCTCATTACTGAATTTCAATAGGCGCATCGCATCTTTCTCCGTGGTAAGAATAATCTTGCGTTCTGCATCCATTGCTTCAAAACGTTTTTTAATATCCTTCCAGTCGTCAATGGAAAAAATATGGTGATCGTTATAATGCATCATGTAATAGGTTTGAATGCGGTCTTCGAGATAGTGTTTCAGCGGCCTTGGGTTAGCAATGCCGGTTACCAGCAAAACTTCTGTGGCCTCATCCACCTGGTAAAAGGTGCGGTGCGAAATATGATATGGGACACCATAGGCAATCATCGTAAAATAAATGCTTTGATGTTCCATCGGACCGATTTCGCGGATCAACGCCTGCTTCTCTTCTAACGTCAATTCAGGCTTGCATTTCGTAACAATAATAACATTTGCCCGTTTGTAACTTTCCCTTGTATCTCTCAGATCGCCGGTCGGCAAATAAAAATCACGGGTGAAGAGATTGCCGTAGTCGGTAAGCAGGATATTAAAACCTGGTTTGATGGCCCGGTGCTGAAAGGCATCATCCAAAATAATCACCTGCGTATCCGGACGGTCGTGCAATAGTTGCGGAATGGCAACAATTCTTTCTTCTCCGATAGCGATCGGCACATCGGGGAATTTCTTGTAAAACTGCAGGGGCTCATCACCAATATCGATTGCCGTTGTTGTTTCATTGGCCAAAGCGTAACCCTTGGTTTTGCGCTTATAGCCACGGCTTAATGTGGCTACTTTAAACCGGCTTTTCAAGTGTATTACCAGATATTCCACCATGGGCGACTTTCCAGTGCCGCCAACGGATAAATTGCCGACGCTGATAAGCGGCAAACCAAACGAAGCAGACTTTAAAATGTTTTTGTCGTAGAGCCAATTGCGAATGATAACGATCAAGCCATAAAGAAGCGCAAAAGGAAGCAGTAAGATGCGAAACGACTTTAAAAACCAATTAGAAAACATAGGCCTTTTGCGGGGTGATACAAAAATTTAAAGGTACATCAAATTCATTGGCGTCTTTTACCTGCGCAATCGGTTCGAAATAAGACACACCGACCTTGATACAGTCTTCGCGGCAACGGCTTAGATAACGGTCGTAGTATCCTTTGCCGTATCCAACACGGGCTCCTTTCATATCGCAAACCAGCATGGGTATCAGCACCAGATCAATATCCTGCGGATCAACAATCCCGTTCTCCAGAGGTTCAAGAATATTGATCGCATTGGCTTCAAAAATAGTATCGGCATGACAGGCGACAGCTTCCATGTTGGGTTCTTTGATATCCATCTTTGGATAACATATCTGCAAATTCGGATTTCTGAAATGTAAATAATCAGTGATGATAAATGCATTTACCTCGTTGCGGTCTTCCATCGGGTAAAAACTGAAAACAGCATTCAGGAATGGAATGTCGATGGTTTGAAAATTAATGAGAATAAGATCATCCCATCTCAACCGGTCCGAATAGGAAATTTCCTGGCGCTTTTTATTGTAAATCTTACGGGCATCTTTTTTTAGCATCTCCGTTCGTTTTCTTCGGAACACAAAGGACACAAAGAACCACAAAGTTCACTACGCCCAATGTATCAGAGTTATTATTAATTTCAGGCAAAACTAATTGCTTATATTAGAAGAAGAACTGTTAAAAATCATTCTGGATGAAGCCTTTTATATTCATAAAACTGTTGGGCCTGGCATGCTGGAAAAAGTTTACAAAACATGTCTCGTTCATCGTCTACGCAATAGAGGATTATTTGTTGAGGAAGAAAAAGCAGTGCCGGTCGTGTTTGAAGAAATCAGGATGGAATGTGGGTACAGGGCTGACATTGTAGTGGAAAGGAAAATCATTGTCGATACAAAAAATATCGACGCTATAGCTGATATTCATGTAGCACAATTACTAACATATCTTCGTTTTCTTGAGCTACGGTATGGCCTTATTTTGAACTTTCGTACGGTACTTATGAAAGATGGCATAAAGAGGGTTTTGCGAGGTTACTGATTGTTGTTTCAAGTCGTGCCCTTCGTGGTTCTTGGTGTCCTTTGTGTTCCGCGAATAAGCAAAATTCAAGCTGACTGTTCAAAAATCGTAAAGATGGTTGTGCCATAATTCTTTTCCCGCAAATAATGCGGGAACGTTTTATAATCGTTCCGCGGTGTATGTTCCAGAACGAACCACCCACCTTCCTTCAGTAATTCTTTTTCGAAAATGAGCTTCGGTAATTCGTCAATTGTTGTTAAGGCATACGGCGGACCGGCAAAGATGAAATCAAATTTTTCGCGGCAGCTTTCAATGAAACGGAATACATCGGACTTGACCACTTTAAAATTTTCAAGCTTTAAATCAGAAGCCGTCTTTTTTACAAAATCAAACATTTTATCATCCTTCTCCACAATCGTAAGATCATTAGCACCTCGTGAGGCAAGCTCATAACTGATGCTTCCCGTACCGCCAAAAAGGTCCAGTGTTTTCAGTTCTTCGAAATCAAGGTTTGTTTGCAGAATGTTGAATAGTCCTTCCTTCGCAATGTCGGTTGTTGGCCGGGTATGCGGCATGTTTGCAGGCGGATTAATGCGTCTGCCACCCATGCTTCCGCTTATGATACGCATGTAGCCAAATTGTAAAGTGAGGTAAAAAAATAATGAGGATGGCTGTTATCCGGCAGTTTTAATTCAGGCGGATGTGCAAAGTGTACATTGATAAAATATTGCGCTAATTCAGTAAACAAACTTGAATCTTTTTCAACCAGTCCTGAAAGGATCAAATACACAGACGACTGGTCGAGCCCAAACTCATAGCAGATCTTTAAAAGATAATACACAACATCCAGCGGGCTGGTATACGAATAGGTTTGTGCCAGATGAATCGCCGCATCTTTTTTTAGCAATACCCTGAAGTATTGCGGTGTAAAGTGAACCGTTAACTGCGTATCGGCCACATACCCGTTATAAACCTTAATGGCCGGCGTATAAGCATGAACATATGCTGCATTGGAAAATTTTTGTCCAATGAATTCATGCAGGTTTTTTGGTAAGGCATACATATTCACCATCTGCCATTCGGCAATCCGGTCGCATAGGTATTGCTGCGCCGGCTGCTCATAGATCACGTCGAGTGCTTCGTAATCGTCATGAAAGTACTTGGTAGGAACCAGGATGGATTGCGGGAAAGCGGAGCAGACATAAACGGCTTGGAAATGTTGTCCTTTGATCGCCGAGAGAATACCAAGCAAGTGCTCTTCTCCTTCTGTTTCCTGGAACGAAATAAACCGCAACTGATCAATGGAATGGGAAGGTTTATGCCAGAAAGCGTAGGTGCAGAAATCTTTCCCGATCTCCAGTAACAAGCTATGTTCTTCGCCCACTTCTCTCGCTGAATTTATATCGAAAAGGGTTTTCAAATCCGCATTTTTTTTGCAAAGTACGGGGTTTGGAAAATAGAAAAACAAAAGTAGCTTGCCGGCTTTATGACACAGTCTCTACAGGTTGGCACATCATACAGGCAGATCATAAAAATTGCGCTGCCTATTTCTATGTCGTTGTTTGTGCCGCAGCTCAACCTGGTTATCAGTACCATATTCCTGGGGCACTTAAGCAAGGAGGCGTTGGCAAACGCATCCATCACCGGTGTTTACTACCTCATCTTCGGCGGAATTGGTTTTGGCCTGAACAATGGCTTGCAGGCACTTATTTCCCGCCGCGCCGGCGAGAATAAGCCAAAAGAAATCGGTACCATTTTTCAGCAGGGTGTTTTTATTGCAACCTGCATCGGCCTGTTTGGAATTGCTTTCACTTATGTGGTTGCGCCCTTCATTTTTAAAGCAACCATCCAGTCGCCGGAAGTTTACCATGCAACCGTTTCTTTCCTGTACATCAGGATACTTGGGCTGCCGTTTTTGTATATCTACCAGATGCGCAATGCACTGCTTGTTGGCATCAACCAAAGCAAGCTGCTCATCATTGGAACGGCAGCAGAAGCGTTTGTAAATATCTTCCTGGACTATGGCCTTATTTACGGCAAGTTCGGTCTGCCGGAAATGGGTTTTAATGGTGCGGCCGTTGCCTCCATCCTTGCAGAATTCACGGGCATGTTCGTGATCTTCCTGGTGGTTCAGGCAAAAGGCCTCAGTCAGCAGTTTTCGTTGTTCAAAGGTTTTCATTACGATAAGGAACTAACGATAAAAATCCTGCGGCTTTCGGGCCCGCTTATCTTCCAGATGGCGATCAGCATTATCAGCTGGTTTTTCTTTTATGTGCTGGTAGAGCATCATGGCCAGACCGACCTTGCGATCTCCACAACCATGCGAAATGTATTTGGTTTTTTTGGCGTTTTCAATTGGGCATTTTCTTCAGCAGCCAACAGCATGGTCAGTAATTTGATCGGCCAGGGAAAGAAAGAAGAAATTGTCCGGCTTCTTAGCAAGATTATGGTCCTCAGCCTGGGAGTGTCGTTGTTGATTTGGGTGTTGCTGAATGTTTTTCCAGGTGCTTATTTTTCAATTTTCGGACAAGGGGAAAACTTTGCAAAAGAAGGCATCCCTACTTTGCGCGTTGTATCGCTGGCGCTTGTGCTGATGTCTTTGTCTGCCGTTTGGCTGAATGCTATTACCGGGACGGGCAAGAGCAACATCACCTTCTACATTGAACTGGTTGCCATTATCATTTATTCCGTCTATGCGTATGTTGTACTGGAAGTGCTGCAACTTTCCATCACCTGGGGCTGGGCAGCGGAGCTGATTTACTGGAGTATTCTGGGTGGCCTTTCTTACCTGTACATCAAAAGCGGACGCTGGAAACACAAAGTC
>DASVSM010000286.1:0-6878 GCA_036388115.1 Flavisolibacter sp. | reverse complement strand
CAGGTGCTGTTGTAGGCCAACAACCATTTGGTGGTGCAAGGGCAAGTGGTACAAATGACAAAGCTGGTTCAATGCTGAACTTATACCGTTGGTTAAGTGCAAGAACAATTAAAGAAACATTTGTTCTGGCAACTGATTACCGCTACGACTTTTTAAAGAGAGGTGAAAGCGAAGGCATTTAGTTAATATTCATTGTAATGAGAGAGGCCGCATTAATTGCGGCCTCTTTTTTGTTTTTTACCTCACAAAATTACTAACTATGAAAAAGATCAGTCTACTAGCCCTCATCTTATCGGCAGCTATTGCAGTAAATGCACAGGCAGTAAATTTTGGAGTGAAAGGTGGTGTAAACGTTGCCACTTGGGACCACAGCCAGAACGAAAACCTGAACAGCCGCATTGGATATCATGCAGGATTATTTGCAAACATTCCGGTCAGTTCTCAAATTGCTGTTCAACCTGAAGCTATTTATTCAAGCCAGGGAGTAAAATACACAGAAGGTGGAATCGGACATAATCTTGCTTTGAATTACGTTAATATACCTGTGATGGTTCAGGCAATGGTAGGCAGAGGTTTTTATGCACAGGCTGGTCCCCAGTTAGGAATATTTACCAGTGTTTCAGATGAGGTCAACAATACGGAGACAGGCTTCTTCAACAAGAGTGACTTTAAAACAACCGATGTGGCACTTGGTGTTGGATTAGGCTATAAAGGCATATCCGGCTTTGGTATTGATGCCCGTTATAATCTTGGCCTTACCAACATTAATAATGGTGGCTCTGCTAATATTAAAAACAACGTTTTGCAGGTTGGTTTACAACTGCAATTAGGTGGTTCAGGACGACGATTCTGAAACACGAAACCTGATAGCAAAAGGTCGCAGCAATTGCGGCCTTTTTTTTGCATGCAGGCAGAAAAAATTTCTTATGAAGAAAATTAGTGTACTGGCATTAGCATTGGTAGCGGTCACAGCAGTATTTGCGCAAGACCCTAAGTTTGGACTGAAAGCAGGATTGAATGTATCGAAACTAGCAGGTGCCGGCTACGACTGGCGGGCGGGATTTCACGGCGGTGTTATTTCTCATATTCATGTGACGCCTGCCTTTTCATTGCAGCCAGAAGTAATGTATTCAAGCCAGGGAGCGAAGTATGATTTTGTGAATAACCAACAGGTTACCCGCAAGCTTAATTATGTAAACATCCCTGTATTGCTTCAATACAATTTCAACAATGGTTTCCGGTTACAAGGCGGGCCGCAAATCGGCTTCTTGATTGGTGCAAAAGACAAGTTGGCTGATGTTGATATCAACACAGTTGATACGGATGACTTCAACAGCATCGATTTTTCTGTGCCTGTTGGTATCAGTTACCTGAGCTATGCAGGATTAGGTGTTGATGCGAGATATAATATTGGTGTGACAAATGTGATAGAAGGCAGCACAACAAACATTCGCAACAGCGTCTTTCAATTCGGATTATTTTATTTGTTCGATCATCATCACAAAGCAAGATCGAAATAGTTGAGCTGCAGTTAGTCACGTGTTTTCCACAGTCATTTTAGTGCGGCCTCGAATTTGTATAACGTTTTGCAAACCACAAATTGTAATAACATATGAAAAAGATCAGCTTATTTGCTTTAGCCTTGTGTACTAGTGCGGCTGTGTTTGCTCAGGACAATCAACCGCAATTAAGAACACCGATGGCAGTAACCCCCCGTTTCGGTATTCGTGGTGGAGTAAACCTCGCCGATTTAACAGCTAAAAATGTTTCCTCAGGGTACACAGAGGCACAATCGAAAACCGCTTTTAATGGTGGCATTTTCATCAACATTCCGTTAGGTACAAGTATGTTTCGCTTCCAGCCAGAGATTTCTTATAGCTCTCAGGGTGGTAAAGTTCAAGGTGCTTCAGGAACAACAGGAGCCGGGACATTCGAGCAGGACTTAGATTATCTTAATCTGCCTTTGAATTTCCAATTGATGACAAAGAATGGTTTGTTTATTCAAACAGGTCCGCAAGTAGGGTTCTTGGTTGGAGCTGAAATAGGAAGTGCAACTGGTGGTACAGCTATGAACGGCGGTAACAAAGATGCTTTCGACAAATTTGACCTGTCATGGACTGGTGGTGTTGGCTATCTGTCACGTGTTGGCCTTGGTATCGACCTTCGTTATAATATTGGCATTGCTAATGTTGTAGCTGACGATGCGCCAAATAATGCTGGGATGGCGCCTTTCCGTGGACAAACATGGAAGAACAGTGTTGGACAATTTAGTTTGATTTACCATTTTGGCGGCCACAAGTAAATTTTTAATAAACAAAGTAATAGCCTCCTTTACGGAGGCTTTTTTATTTGTGTAAATCATTCAACAACCTGTGATAAAATCAGAATCTCTATTTTTATCAAAATTTGATTTTTGAAGACCGTCATTACTGCAGAGCAAATTCAGCTTACTATTAAACGTCTTGCACATCAGGTGCTGGAGAATCACGTTCGTTTGCACAATACGGTACTGATTGGCCTTCAACCGCGCGGCATCTATCTTTCGGATAGGATTGTAAAAGAAATACGTACCGAAGAGCAGTCAGCAAAGCTCGACTATGGAAAACTCGACATCACATTTTATCGTGATGATATCCGCAAAGAGTTACATGTTCCTAATCAGACTGCGATCAATTTCTCAATTGAAGACAAAAATGTTGTGTTGATAGATGACGTGCTGTACACAGGAAGAACAATTCGTGCAGCCTTAGACGCATTGATGGATTTTGGCAGGCCTGCTAAAGTTGAGTTGATGGTTTTAATCGATCGGCGCTATAGCCGTCAGTTACCTATTCAGCCGGACTATACAGGTAAATCCATTGATTCGATCATTACACAAAGAGTAAAAGTTTTGTGGAAGGAAAAAGATGAAAAGGATGAGGTGGTGCTGATTTAGAAGTCAGAAGTCAGAAGAATCTTCTAAGGTAGAACAGGATTGGGTAAGGCTGACTGATCTTTCAGCTTGTTTCCTATAAGTGACAATTCTCCCTTGTCCAGCTGATGCAGGAGCATCTGTGCGTATTGTTTTGAGAAAAGAAAGCCATTATTCAATCCTCTTATAACAGTCCCATATTTTTCAATTCAAAGGTCCCTGGCACCTCGGGATGACAAGGCAAGAAGCGTTCTATATAGCAGAAAAGATTGAAGCATGAAAGAAAGGATTACATAAGCCAGTCTCTGTGCAAGGGTCTTCCTCTCCTAGTGGAGAGGGTTAGGGGTGAGGTGCTCAATAGAACTACCAACCGTACACGCTGTGCGACGCAACGAAAGTTCAATAGCAGCACTGGCCTCTGGTCCATAAATTATCAACACCCGATTTTCATTCGAAAGCTCAATGGACAAACCTATTATCTTTGAACTTTAATGGCACTTTCTACCCGACACTTACTTGGCATAAAGGACCTTAGCACCTCCGATATTTCTTTATTACTTGATACGGCTAAGCAGTTCAAGGAAGTTCTTCAAAGACCGGTAAAAAAGGTTCCTTCACTAAGGGATGTCACCATCGTGAATTTGTTTTACGAGAATTCTACCCGTACAAGAATCTCCTTTGAACTTGCCCAGAAACGTTTGTCGGCCGATGTCATCAACTTCAGCGCTTCGGCATCCTCAGTTTCTAAAGGCGAAACGCTTTTAGATACGGTCAATAACATCCTGTCGATGAAGGTTGATATGGTGGTCATGCGTCACAGTGCCAGCGGGGCGCCTCATTTTCTCTCAAAACACATACCTGCGGCCATTATCAATGCTGGTGACGGTATCAATGAACATCCCACGCAGGCTTTGCTGGACGCATTTTCAATGATCGAGATATTTGGTGATTTAAAAGGATTGAAAGTGGCCATCATCGGCGACATCATGCACAGCCGCGTGGCGCAAAGCAATATTCATTTACTGAAAAAAATGGGCGCCGAAGTGGTTGTCTGCGGCCCTCCAACACTCATTCCGAAGCACATCACAGAAGCTTTTGATGTTCGGGTAGAATACGATGTTGATAAAGCTTTGCAATGGTGCGACGTAGCAAACGTCCTGCGGATTCAACTCGAAAGACAGAACCAGGTCCTGTTTTCATCGTTGCGTGAGTATAGTTTGATTTATGGCATCAACAGGGAGAGGCTGGAAAAAGTAGGACGAAAGATCACCATCATGCATCCAGGTCCAATCAACAGGGGTGTTGAACTGGACAGTGATGTTGCGGATGGTGACAACTCCATTATTCTGCAACAAGTGGAAAATGGCGTAGCGGTTCGGATGGCAGCCCTATACCTCTTATCTGGAACAAATAATCAATAACGAATCATTATGCGAATTGCACTTTTCCCGGGGACTTTCGACCCTGTAACGTTTGGACACCTGGATATTATTGAAAGGGCCCTGCCGTTGTTTGACAAGTTATATATCGGTATTGGCATAAACTCTAATAAAAAACCAATGTTTGCAGCAGAAACAAGAGTGCAATGGCTCAATGAAATTTTTAAAAACGAAGCCAAGGTAGAGGCCATCATATACGAAGGGCTTACCGTTGCCTGTTGCCAAAAAATTTCTGCTAACTATATCCTCAGGGGAATTCGTTATGTAAACGACTTCGAGTATGAAAAAGCCATAGCCGATATGAACCGAAGCCTAGACGGAAACACCGAAACGGTTTTTTTAACCTGCCTTCCAAAGTTTACTTCAGTTGCCTCTACCTTAGTTAGAGATGTTATTAAAAATGGGGGAGATGTGTCGCAATTTGTACCCGACACAGTAATTAAAACCATTCGCCAGCGGACAAGCAAGGAAGGCATTTTTGCCTAAACATGCTTGTTGAAAATCTCTTTCCGGGCCTTTTTCAGCAAATCATTAATGGAGGCATGCATGTTATCCAGGTAGGGTGATAGGTGCTCCACCGGCACCCACTCGCACTTCTCAATATCTTCTTCCCTTTGAGGTGTAAGTGGGGAATTCGCTCCAGTTTTTACCAGAAACCAGTGCGACTCTTTCAGTATATGTTTGCCTTTTTCGTGATAAGTATGGTAAGTAATCTGCAGCGGTTTTTCAATTTGCAGATTGGCTGCCCCCGTTTCCTCTTTGATCTCCCTTAAAGCGCAGGAAGCAAGGTCTTCGCCTTCGTCAAGTTTTCCTTTCGGGAGGTCCCATTTGCCTTTTCTAAAGATGAGCAGAATTTCATTTTGATCTGTACGAACCAATCCACCCGCAGCCTGAATTACCGTTAAATGGGTTTTAACGCTCTCTAAAAGCTCATTTAAATCATGATGGTAGAGAACCCCCCCATAAAAATCTTCCTGTTCTAATTGCTGTAGCATTGTTTTGATTGCCGGGGAGTTCAGTTCATCAATATAGATGATGTCTGGCCGGTGGATGTATTCTTCTATTTCACTATCGATTACATCTGCCAAAAACAGGGGTTTGTTGTGAACATAGATCTTAACCATAGAAATTTTCTTATGGCGAATATACCTGCAAAAAGCCTTTACGATACCTTCGCCGCATGACAGATGCTTCATTAACTGCCGAGAAATTACTGCAAGCAGAAGCAGTAAAACTTAGTCCTGCAAAGCCGTTTACGTGGGCAAGCGGCTGGCAAAGTCCTATCTATTGCGACAACCGGAAGCTGCTATCCCTTCCATTTACCAGAGACTTTATAAAAAGCGAACTTGCCAATATCGTATTTGAAAAATTTCCAGACGCCGAGGTAGTGGCGGGTGTTGCCACAGCCGGAATTGCCTGGGGAGCCATGGTGGCAGATCAATTAAAGCTTCCGTTTATTTATGTGCGGCCAAAGCCAAAGGAGCACGGATTGGGAAATCAGATTGAAGGTGATTTTAAAACCAACCAGAAAGTAGTGGTGATTGAAGATTTGGTTTCGACGGGAAAAAGCAGCTTGCAGGTAGTGGATGTTCTAAGGTCGGCAGGCCTGGAAGTGGTGGGAATGGTGTCTATTTTCACCTATATGTTTGATACGGCCGGTAAAGCCTTTAGCGAGTCTGGGATTGAATTGATTTCCCTGACGAATTATCCGGCTTTGATTGATTTAGCGATCAAAAAGGGAATTATTGCCAATGCAGCAAAGGACATTTTGTTAAAGTGGCAAGCCGACCCGGCAGGTTGGACAGGAGTTTATTAAATTCGTCACACAACAAATTAATTGTATGAAAAAACCTTTCCTGACATTCCTAATATTGGCAGGCGTTTCTTTTGGTGCCTCCGCACAGATAAAAGCCCTGAAGGACACGGTAATCAGCACGCCCACTATCCAATGTGACATGTGCAAATCCAGGCTTGAGCCCTTCTTGAAAAGAATTGACGGCGTCACCTTCGTAAATGTGGCCGTGAAAAAGAAACAGGTTAGGGTTAAATACCTGACAGACCGGACTAATATTGAAATGATCAAAGCATCTATCGCAAATGCAGGATACGATGCAGCAGAAATTGCGGCAAATCCAGACGCTTACAAGATGTTGCCAAAGTGCTGCAAGAAGCCGGAAGATGGTGGAGGATCGCCTAAGCATTAATATTTCTAGTAGCAGTATTTAAAAAAGCCCCGCATTAATGCGGGGCTTTTTTTATTTCCACAACTTCCGAGAGCACTTTCATTTTTCCTTCACAACAACCAAGCAAGGCGCTGGAAGCCTTCCTATTCCGTAGGTGTAATAAGACAGTTCGTCAGTTGATCAACATTTCCCATTCTTGACCAATATTTCCGGCACCATGTACTTACCGGTAATAGTGCAATTAACACCGAACTAAATTTAGCTAAAAATTTTAGTAAGAGGGCAAAACAATATTCGATAAAAAAAACTAAAATTTTTAGCTTAATAAAAATATTTTATTAAGCT
>DASVSM010000285.1:0-6904 GCA_036388115.1 Flavisolibacter sp. | reverse complement strand
CTAACCAAAAAACCACACAGGAAATATACATGACCGTACCGTCGAAATATGTAACCCTGAGCAATGGTAAGCTGGTATCGCAAAAACCTAATGGCAACGGTACCCGCACCGATTACTGGAAGATGGATCAGCCGCATGCACCTTACTTATTTTTTATTGGCGTAGGTGATTATGCCGTGGTAAAAGACACCTACAAAGGCAAAGAAGTAAGCTACTATGTGGAGAAAGAATATGCACCGGTAGCCCGCCGCATTTTCGGTGGCACGCCGGCAATGATGGCGCTTTTCTCCCGCCTGACCGGCGTGGACTATCCCTGGGTGAAATATGCACAAATGGTGGCCCGCGACTATGTGAGTGGTGCCATGGAAAACACTACTGCTACGTTGCATGGCGAATCGGCGCAGCAAGATGCAAGACAGCTAACGGACGGCAACACCTGGGAAGAAGTGATTGCGCATGAACTTTTTCACCAGTGGTTTGGTGATTATGTAACATCGGAAAGCTGGAGCAACCTCACCGTGAACGAGTCTTTCGCCACACTGGGTTCACAACTGTGGAATGAATTCCAATACGGAAGGGATGCCGGTGATGAAGAACGCTACAACTCCAGCAAAGGATACCTGGGAAGCCGCAGTGAGAAAAAAGACCTTGTTCGTTTTTATTACAACGACAAGGAAGACATGTTTGATGCCGTGAGCTACAATAAAGGCGGTGCTATTTTACAGATGCTTCGCTCCTTTGTTGGCGACAGTGCTTTCTTTAAATCGCTCAACCTTTATCTTACTACCAATAAATACAAAGCAGCCGAAGCGCACCAGCTTCGTCTGGCTTTTGAAGAAGTAACTGGCAAAGACCTGAACTGGTTCTTCAACCAATGGTTCTTCAGCGGCGGCCATCCAAAGCTGAATATTACCTATGGTTACGATGCAGCAAACAAACGGGCAGTGGTTACGGTGGCACAACAGCAGGAAGGCGATAAAATCTTCACGCTCCCTGTGGCCGTTGATGTATGGACGGGTACTACGCCAACCCGCTACAATGTATGGGCGAAAAATAAAATTGATACTTTCTATTTCCCTGCTTCTGCCAAACCATCATTGATCAACTTTGATGCAGACAAAATTCTTTTGGCCGACAGAACCGAAAACAAAACACTGGACGAATATGCTTTTCAGTATGCCCACGCCGGTAACTATGTAGACCGCAGGGAAGCAATTGAAGCTGCGGCTGCTAAACAGGCAGAAGTAGGCGGCATTCAACTTATGCTGGCGGCTACCAGGGATAAATATGCGCCGCTGAGAGCTTATGCCATTAACCGGCTTGACATGAACCTGGCACAGGTGAAGAATGCTGCCGAAGCGCCACTGGCAGAAGCGGTAAAAGCAGGTGATAGACAAGTAAAAGCTGCGGCTATCAACAAGCTGGGTCAGTACAAGTTTGCCAAATATGCGCCACTGTTTAAAGCGGCTATCAATGATTCATCGTACAACGTTTCCGGCAATGCATTGGAAGCATTGAACAGGATTGATACTACGGCAGCACTGGCTGAGGCTACTCGTCTGTCTGCGCAACCTGCAAAAGGCAAACTGGCTTCTACTTTAAAAAATGTGATGGCCTCCCGCAACAGGGATGCCGCGTTAAAAGTGCTGACCGATTTTGAAGCCATGCCCTTGGGGCAGCCAAAGTTTCAGGCACTGGGTGGTGTATTTGAACTGGTGCAGAACACAGCCGACCTGGAACTCTTTAAACGCGGTGTGGACGATATCCTCACTTTGGGTGCTGCTATTCCGGAACAATTCAGGGAGCAGGCTATGGGACAGATTTATGCAGGTTTCCGGGAAATACAAAAAGAAAAAACAGCCGATGGTTTAAAGGACCAAGCGGCTTATCTGGAGAGTAAAATCCCGAAAGAAAACAAAGGTTTATAACACATCTCTTTTTTATAAAAGCCCCTGAAATTTTTTCAGGGGCTTTTGTTTTTATCAACATCCGGCAACCGGTCATCAGATCAAGCTTTTATCAGGTTGAGGAATATCTGCAAGCCCGGAGGGCTTCAATATGAATAGCTGCCGGTGAAACCGGTGGACACGATGGAATGAAATGTCATCCAACCCTGAAGGGGTTGAACTTATCATAAAACACACACCATCAGTTCAACCCTTTCAGGGTTGGGTATGCAAACAAAAACACGTATCCACGGGTTGTACCCGTGGCTATTCATATCGAAGCCCTCCAGGCTTCTGCTTATCATTATTAGATAGCAGGTTAGCTTGAGATCCCTCTGCGACTTCAATGAAGGATAAACCTACCTTGATAGCAGGTTGGTCACCAGAACATACCCGGTATAAATTTTTATACAGTGTGTTATTATTCCCTTTCTTTGCTGCCGCAGGAAAGAAATCATCATTTAAAATAAGCAGAACCAATTGCAGCATTATGGCACTGTTAGAAAAGCATCTCTTCGTTAAAGAATCAACTATCCCCGGCGCCGGTAAAGGGCTGTTTACAAAAGCCGACATTCCAAAAGGAACCCGTGTTATTGAATACAAAGGCCGCCGCACAGTATGGAAGGATGTAAAGGATGATTCAACGAATTATTACATCTACACCATTAACCGGAACAATGTGATTGATGCGCAAAAGACCATGTCGGCACTTGCCCGTTATGCCAATGATGCCAAAGGACTAACGAGAGTAAAAGGTGTAACAAACAATTGTGTGTATGTAAATGAAGGCAAACGTGCCTTTATTGAAACAACAAAAAACATCCCTGCTGGTGCAGAGATACTGGTAAACTACACAAAAGAATACTGGGATGTAATGAAAGAGAACATGCGCATAGAAGGCAGATGGCCGTTGAAAAAAGCGCAGGCAAAAAATACCGCGACGAAGAAAAAGGCGGCTGTAAAAAAGAAGACGACAACAAAGAAGAAAGCATAAACTTGTAAATAGATATTAGGAAAGGTGAGTGATGGAACACTCACCTTTTTTATTTCTAAAAATTCATCTCATCTGCACTTGGTCCATAACTACCTGGAATAGGTATATCCAGTAACCGCAGATACACCCCCAACTGAGCACGGTGGTGTGTTGTTTGTGCAAATGCATGCCGCACCAGTTCATACTTCGTTAACACGGCATGTATGTTATCGCCTGTCCGCATCGTCCATGTGGGATGCAGGTCGTCTTCTTTTGCATTACGTAATGCATTCACGCCGGAAGTCAATGAGTTTTCAAAAAGCGATAACAGGTCCGCGTTGTTGTTAACCGGTGATGGCGTGTAATCCATTGTCCCAAAATCGAGTTCGCTGGTTGTAAAAGCCATCTGCACCCAGGATGGAAGTTCGGCAATGTGTACAGCCAGGTTTTGCAGGCTCATACTTTTCGTGTGCGGCTTCCAGTCAAACTTTTCAGCAGGTACCAGTTGAAGCATTTTACGTGTAGTTGCAGCTTCGGCTTCCATTTCTTTTACAAGGGCCTGAATGATGTCCATAATCTTTTGTTTTATTAAACAAAGAAAAAACGGGCAACTGTCAACCCTATGGCAGTGTGGTTTAAGAGTTCGGAAAATCTTTAATGCGCAACCGGAAGCTGCTTCAGGTAGTCGGCCAGTGGAGGATGCTCCTGTATGGAGAAGGGTTCACTGGTATCGTTTACTTTGAGTATTCTGGCTACTTTAAAGTCCCGGTATTCCTGTCGCAACTGGCACCAGGCAATGAGATGCCAGCTAAAGGCATAAAAAACCAGCCCGATAGGTTCTATCCGCCGTTTGCTCACCTCGCTCTTGTTGTTTTTGTACTCCATCTGTATAATCACTTTCTGACTGATGGCCATTTGCAACACCGAGAGATAATCATAATCGTTGATCATGCAGGCCGGCATTTGCAGCTTGATGTTGCTTTGCAGAAATTCTACTTTCTCTTTCTGCGACGAACGCAGCACCGCTTTTACTTTTTGCAGTGCAGAAGAATAGTGCGTATGAATGGACTTGTCGGCAAAGCCCTTCACCATGGTTTCCATCAACAGCAAAGCATTGGCTTCCTCCGTAGAAAAAGAAACGGGTGGCAAAAAATATCCCTGCACGACAAAATATCCCCGGCCCGGCTCGAAGCTTACCGGTATGCCGCCTTCGCACAACGCTTTCACATCGCGGTAAACAGTGCGTACCGAGATGTGGAATTTTTCGGCGATCCGTTCGGCCGGAACATATTTTTTTGATTGCAGGAAAGTAAGGATGCCGAAAAGGCGGTCGATGCGGTTCATAAGGAAAAGTATTTCGGTGGCAGAACAAATATGGTAAAAAACAGGCGATTAGTTGCCACTCATTTACCGGCAGCAGCCGCTTGCAGATGGCTTTCACATTCAGCAGCATGATAAACTTCTTTTGTTTGATGCAATTAGTCAGCAAACCGGGAAAAATGGGTTTCCTTCTGTTACTCACCCTTTCGCATCTCAACATGAAAGCACAAACAACCACTGGTGCACCTGCCGGCGAATATTACCTGCGCGGCGTAACGGAAACCGCATCAGGTTTCAAGCTAAACAACGACAGCACTTTTGAATTCTTTTTTTCATACGGCGCCCTCGACCGCTTCGGAGAAGGCCATTGGTCTTTGAAAAACGATTCCGTTGTTTTTACCAGCAGGCCACGGCCCGAACACGATTTTCGCCTGGTAACATCCGGCAAGACAGGAAGTAAAAAAATCCTTATTCAATTAAAAGAAATGAACCCCGCTTTGCAGCAGTATGTAAGCTGCAAAATCAGCGGCGGCGGCCGGGTGCAGAAAAGGATAGCCAATCAAAATGGGCACATTGAATTTCCCATGCAGCCAATTGATAGCATCGAACTTCTTTTTGAATTTTGCCCGGAGAAAAACTCCGTTTTCAGGATCAGCAAAAAGGGTCAAAACAAATTTGTATTTGCACCCGAGCCCTGGCTGATAGAAGTATTCTTCCATAACTTTCAATTAGCGGTTACAAGAGAAGGACTGGCCGGCGGACATCCTTTATCAAACGAAACAAATCTTCGCTACGAAAAGAGTCTGCACTGATCAGCAACCTCAATACACTGTCTGCATACAAGGATTGCACACCAAGCGTTTTCCTGACGCAAAATGTTATTTCTTACCAGCCTCAGATTAACATTCACGGCAGCGATGCAGAATCTTTTCTGCAAAATGTGGAAGGTGTGAATCGAATCCGCCTTTGGGAGAAGGATCGTTTATCGCCAGTAGCAACCGGTAATCTTCACCGTAGTTTTTTCCTTCTGATAGCTTCCGCCAGGTATTATTTGCTATTTACAAAGAGACAGATTAGTGTCACCCGTTTATGGCAGCTATACAGCTAACAACGTTTTATGGAGCAAGTAACTAAAGGCCAGGAACGCAACAAAAATTTCTGGCATCATTTTGCTTTTCATACAATAGAAATCAAAAAAATCATGGAAAGCAGAAAAGAAAATTGTGGAGAAAAAAGAAGAAGGAAAGTTGTTTCACGTCCGGTGTTGGTCCGCTCCGAAAAACCCGGCCAGGTAATGAGTGCAAGTTATGGTCGTCAGGGCGCCATGCCGTCTCTATGGAGAGCCGCATAACCAAAGATGCTCCCACTGAAAAAGGACTCCCCTCACATACCGATGTCTATGTATGCACCAGTTGCAAAACAGTCTTATTTGATGCCTGTAAAAAGTTTGCTTCCGGTTGCGGGTTCCCGTCCTTTTGGCTGCATCATTCCGGCAATGTAAAACAGCAACCACTGCACACATACGGCAGAAACAGGATACAACTGGTTTGTAACACCTGTGGCGCCCACCTCGGCCATCTTTTTCTAAACAAGCATACGCCAACCGGAATTCGTTATTGCGTTAACGAAAGTTCCATTCAATACAGGGCCGCTATTGTCAGTGAGTGATGTTCCCGTCCGGATTGTTGCTTGCGGTCTCAAACGAAATTTCTTTGGTGTTCAGCCTGTCCTTTACGTACGTAATGGCCGATTTACCATGTGGCAACGGCGCCCCTTCTTTATCCAGGTTTACAAACACCAGCTTATCAATGTGCAGAATGGGCTCACGGGTGAGCATGTTGCGTACCTCGCATCGCATGGTTAGTGATGTGCGGCCAAAATTGGTGGCAATAATTCCTATCTCAATAATATCACCCTGCTTCGGGGCCTTGATGAAATTGATCTCCGAAATAAACTTGGTAACAACGTATGGGTTTTCCAGTTGTACAATGGCATAGATCACGGCTTCCTCATCTATCCATTGCAAAAGGCGGCCGCCAAACAGGCTTTGATTGGGATTCAGGTCCTCCGGCTTCACCCACTTGCGGGTATGAAAATTCATTTTCGACTCAAGGGTTTCCATGCAGTTGATTTAATGGTTGCAAACCTATTTAAGTTCACCGACTTTTCATTGGTCATTCCCGCCTGTATCTTTCCGGTACACGCTGCAAACTACGGTCAACCACTGCAAGAGCTTCCCTTCTCAGGTCCGGGTGACCACCCGGCATCACATTCATCAACGACCTGCACTCCATTAAAAACAGTCCGGCAAAATCCGGATCATGCTCTACAATTTCTTTGCAGTTATCAATGATGTCGGCATACTTTACAGTTTGTGAGTCCCCGCTTGTCTTTTCAATTCTTGCCGCCTCCTTTCCTTTGCGCTTCCTGCGGTTCCATCGCGGGTAGGCGGGCTTGGTGTAAACGTCGGTTAGCTCAACAACAAGCTGCACCGTTTGCCTGGCTTCTGCTTCGTTCATAACAGTTAAAAGAAAAGCATACATCTCATTCTTCCCAACGCTTGTATCTTCCAGTACATCATGTAAAAGAGCAGCCGCCAGCACCGGCAACTCATTGGTATAGTTGGCGCATATTTCCATCACTCTCACCGGATGAACAATGTATG
>DASVSM010000284.1:0-8245 GCA_036388115.1 Flavisolibacter sp. | reverse complement strand
AATTTGAATAAGCTGACCCATTTATAGAAATAACGATTCATGATTAGCCTTAATCGTAGAAAAAAATGGTGGAGTCTTTCAGTAAAGGCAGTTGCTGTCCAAAAGCAGTATTCAGCAGTACCCTGAACTGGTTTACAATTGATATACTGTCCCCAAACTTCTGATAGTTTTTTTCGGGAAGATATACTGTGTTGAGGTTCATAAAATAATACTTCGCGTTCTTCTCAATATCTGCAGTAAACTCCCGGAACCCATGATCACTCATAAAAAGAATGATCGGTGGTTCTTTCGATTCTTTGAGGATCGTGTCAATTGTTTTCATCAGCACCCCGTTACAATATTGCAAGTATTCGATGTATTCTTTTTGGCGCCACTGGTTTCCTTCCGCTAAAATTTCTATAGGATTTGGCTTACCTTCTTTAGTAAAGTAGTAGGGGTAATGGGGCATTTCTAAATGCGTATAAACGAATTTTGGTTTGCCACTGGATTTTGGTTCTTTCAGCAGCCGCGATAGTAAAAGCTTGTTGCAGCGGTCGATGAAATAAGCAACGCGATGAACTTCCGATTGAATTTTAAATGTCAAGGCAAGGTGGTAACGGAGGTCCCTATTCAGCCGCGACAAAAATGTTTGCGATGTAATCATTTTAGCGCCGATAAGGATGTAATTCTGCGGCGCCTCTGTAGGGATATTGTCGATAAAAAAAGGTGAGTGATTTTTCAACTCATATCCATTTTTTTTAAAAAAGGTCCACAGGCTGCTGTTATTAATCAGTTCATAGCATTTGTTTCTGTCCGACAAGTCGCTGTTGCGGCCTTTCATAGCGGGCAGGTAATTCATTTGAAACATCGAGGCCATGGAATACGTCGTAAAATTGTAATTGCTCCTACTGTTATTGATGATATGAAATCCCTTGTTGCGCAAACCTGTTAGAAGAGTTGTATTGTTGAAGTTAAAAACCTCTTGCAAGGAAGCCGAGTCAGCGTATTCATCTGCAATAATCAAATACACATCAGGCTTTTTACAGGTGTCGCATGGTTTGGTGTCAGCCAACAATAGCGGCGGCTTTAGAGAATTGACTGATTGTATCAGCTTTGGTATTTCAATCAGAAGCAGAACAAGTAACAATAGGTTTAAATAAATGGCCAGCGTTCTAAAGCTTTTATTGGTTCGTTTCAGGTAAATACAGAGCAATACAAAACCGATCAGTGAAGACGGTAAAACAACCGAATACTGGTTAATAAATGCTCCCGGAAAGAAGTTCTTCAAACCATCGTGAAAGGCGCCGAAGAAAAGATGAAAGAACATGGTGGCAAACGCCAGTAACGCAGCTTTTTGCTTTGAGCGGAGAAATAGCCAGGCAAATAAAAAAATGACCAGTATTGCCAGGAGATAAGTGCCGAGAAGAATGAACCCTTCCATCGGTTGCATTGCTTCAATGTTTTCTACATAACCATGAAAAACGAAAAATGACGGCAACAAATAAACAAAGTGTGGGGAGTGAACACGGATGCCAAACAAATTTTTCATGATGTTCTTAAAAGCCATTGAAATTAAAGCCGGGCAAATTAAGAATAAACTTTTTCTTTGTTTTAAATAGCGCAAATCCTCAATGGAAAAAACAGTTTATATAGGAATGAGTGCCGACCTGATTCATCCGGGTCATTTGAATATTATCAGACGGGGCAGAGAGCTGGGAAGGGTGATCATAGGGCTGCTTACTGACGAAGCGATTGCCAGTTACAAACGGGTTCCTTATCTATCCTTTGAACAACGGAAAGAAATTGTTGAGCACATAAAAGATGTTAGTGAAGTAGTCGCTCAAGCCACACTCGACTATGAAACAAATTTACGCCGGTTAAAACCGGATTTTGTAGTTCATGGCGATGATTGGCGAAGCGGTGTGCAACGGCAAACAAGAGAAAAAGTGATCAGTGTTTTAAAAGAATGGGACGGGAAACTTGTAGAGGTACCATACACTACGGGAATCAGTTCCACTGCCATACAGAAGTCGGTGAAAGAAATAGGCATTACACCCGACAACCGGTTAAAACGTCTAAAGCGCATTCTGGCTGTTAAACCGTTGGCCGTGGCCATGGAAGCGCATAACGGTATCAGCAGCCTCATTGTAGAAGAAACAGCATATACCGCGGAAAATGGCGCTCCGGTTGAATTTGATGCGATCTGGCTAAGCAGCCTGACAGATTCCTTTTCGAAAGGGAAACCCGATACGGAAGCAATTGATTTTACATCAAGACTACAAACCGTGAACGAGATCATTGAAGTCACTACGAAACCAATCATTTTTGATGGTGATACCGGTGGCAGGATCGACCAGTTTCCATTTATGGTCCGTTCGCTGGAAAGGCTGGGTGTTTCGGCCGTGATCATTGAAGACAAGATCGGGCAGAAAAAAAATTCGCTCATTGAAAACACAAAACATCATGAACAGGACTTCATTGAAGATTTTTGCGGAAAGATAAAAGCCGGTTTGGAAAGCAGGGTCACAGATGATTTTATGATCATTGCACGCATAGAAAGCCTGATCCTTGGAAAAGGGATGGAAGATGCATTGGCCAGGGCGAAAGCTTACACAGAAGCTGGAGCCAGCGGTATCATGATCCATAGCAAACAAAAATCAGCAGATGAAGTTTTATCCTTTGCAAATGCTTTCCGTAAAATAGCTCCCGCAACACCGCTGATTGCTGTTCCCTCAACATACAATCAAATAGACTGGCATGACCTGCAAAAGGCAGGATTCAACATTGTAATCCAGGCGAATCATTTATTGCGAAGCGCCTACCCAGCGATGAAGAAAACTGCACTTGCAATTTTAAAAAGCAGGAGCGCTGCCGATGCAGAGAAGGATCTTATTTCGATACCTGATTTTTTCAAATTAATTGAGGACAAATAATGAGCCCCGAAATTTTTTTGCAGAAATTAAGGTCACAAGGAATTGATTTTTTTGCCGGCGTACCAGACTCCTTGTTAAAGGGATTTATTTCGTCGGTTGAACAAAACTGTAAACACGTACATCATATAACTGCAAATGAAGGCGCAGCAGTTGCATTGGCAGCAGGATATCATCTGGCAACCGGCAAAGTCCCCCTGGTTTATTTACAGAACTCAGGATTGGGCAATGTGGTCAACCCGTTGACCTCTCTTGCCGATAAAGAAGTGTATAGTATTCCGATATTACTGGTGATTGGCTGGCGCGGCGAACCAGGAGTGAAAGATGAGCCGCAACACAGCAAAATGGGTAAGATCACGCCGGCTTTATTAAACCTGCTTCAGATTCCATTTATCGTAATCAAAAAGGAAGATACCGAAGCATGGAAAATGGCGGTTCAGGAAGCTATTCAACTATGTAATGACCATCACAAACCAGCTGCACTGCTGGTGGAAGAAGGAAGCTTTTCGAATAACGAACTTGAGGTCATGCCGGTTTATGAAATGAGCTCTCATGAAGCAATAAGTCATTTTTATCTGGGGTTGGAAATGGGTGACATTGTAATTTGCACAACAGGCAAAATCGGGAGAGTTTTTTACCAGATTAATTCAGTGCAGCAAAAGATCAAAAGCCACTTTTTAAATGTTGGTTCAATGGGGCATGCAATAAGCATTGCAACAGGCGTAGCCATGTACCAAAAACGGCGTGTGTTCGTATTAGACGGTGATGGTTCGTTGTTAATGCATATGGGTTCACTGGCACTAACAGCATCATTAAATCTGCCTAATCTTATTTATGTTGTTTTAAATAATGGCGCCCACCAATCAGTTGGCGCACAACCAACACTTGGCTTTTTTGTTGATTTTTGCACGATCGCAAAAGGGTGCGGTTTTACGTCTCCGTTTTTAATTGAAAACAGTGAGATAATGCAAAGCTGGAGTGATAATCTGGATCAATATGACTTTGTTGAAATCAGAATCAATACATATATGAAAGAGCCTTTGCCACGGCCCGAAGAAACGCCAAAGCAAGCAAAGGAAAACTTCATGAGAGACATTGGCACTTTACCAAAAGAATAGCTATGCAGCAGGTTATAAAAAGTGTCAATTGCTTATCCGGTCTTCCTTCATTGCTCAGACAAAAAAATGCAGCAGATATTTTGCTGGTTGCCGGCAATCATTTGCAGGGAAATGCTGAATTGAAAAAGATAGTAAGTGAGATTTCAGGACAGGTCACGATAATACATCCACCGGAAGGCTTATTGCAAATTGATTCAATACCATTAATTCAAACTACAGATGCCGTAGTTGCAATAGGAGGAGGCAAGGTGATCGATTATGCAAAAGGGATTATTCATAAAAGCGGAAAAAGCATTGACTCAACTTTTATCGCTGTTCCTACAACGGCGGGTTCCGGAAGTGAGGCAACTCCCTTTGCCGTTCTTTATTCGGGTAAGAACAAACTTTCATTAGAGAGCCCTCTGCTATTACCGGATATTGTTATGTTAGATGCAAGCCTTGTAAGCAATCTTCCGAAAAAGCAAAAGGCCATTTCAGGGGCGGATGCCTTTTCGCAATGTATTGAAGCTTTGTGGAATGTTCATCATACCGAAGTGTCAGATCAGTTTGCAGTGGAAGGACTAAGAAGTTTATCAGAGGGTTTACCTGTATTTATTCATTCATCTGATAACCAGTTGGCGGAAGATATGCTGTGGGCGGCGCATCTAGCTGGAACAGCTATTGCCACTACCAAAACAACAGGGCCGCATGCACTTTCGTACTATTTAACCGCCCATCATGATGTTCCGCATGGCCAGGCAGTAGCGCTTTTTTTACCGTTGTTCTTTTTATATAATGAGAAGAAGATTCCGTCGCAGTCATATGAAGCTTTTCAGGCTAGCACTGCTTCTGAGGCCTTTATTATCTGCACAAAATTTTTGAAAAAATTAGAACTCGCAACTAATTTCAATGAATTAAATATTGAAAATGTAGATATTGATGCGTTATTAAAATCTGTAAACCACGAGCGGTTCAGCAATAACCCCGTGCCATTTGATGAAAATGTTCTAAGGTCTTTAATCAACCACTACCTGGTTTAATTATGTTTTCTATTTTTTCGGAGTACGGAACAGCGCAGAGAATTATTTCAAAACATTTTCATGTTATTTTTTATGCGGAGAACAGTAATTATTTCCAATACTTTGCTCACCTGTATAATGAACTGCAACAAATAGAAACGATCCGTATCGCTTATATTACGTCTGATAAAAACGATCCGGTTCTATCAGACAAAAAAATAGAATCTTATTACTTAAACACTACACTCGCAGGAACATTCCCCAGGCTTCAGGCAGATGTGATGATCATGACCATGCCTGACCTTCAAAATTTTATTTTCAAGCGGTCAGCTACGGTCAAAAAATACATCTATGTTTTCCATGCAATGGTGAGTACCCACCAGCAATACAGGGCACACGCTTTTGATCATTATGATGCCATCTTTTGTACCGGTCCATGCCATAGAAAAGAGATCCGGGAAAGTGAAGCACTCTACTCACTGCCCCGGAAAGAATTAATTGACTACGGGTACCCGTTGTTAAATTCATTACGACAGAAAGTACTGGAGAAAGAAATTCAACCAAACAAGGTATTGATTGCGCCTAGTTGGTATAAAGAAGGGATTTTAAATACCTGCATCTTACCATTGGTGGATGCACTTAAAACATCGGGCTGTGAAATATGGATCCGGCCGCATCCTGAATTTATCAAGCGGAATAAGAAACAATATCTACAATTGGAGGGACTAGCCCGGAAATCAGATAAAATTTTCTTTGATACAAGTTCCTCCGTATTTACGCACCTGACAGACGCAGGCCACCTGATTACAGATCGTTCCGGAATTGCACTTGAATATGCTTTTGCAACTTACAAACCGGTGCTGTTTATTGATACGCCTTTAAAAGTTCAAAACAATGAGGTAGCAAGATTTACGAATGTGCCGTTGGAAAACCACTACCGAAACTGTATAGGCAGAAGTATAGGACCAAATGACGTTCACCTTGTAACAGGTGTAATGAAGGAACTACGCAACACACGGGAGACCTGGCAATCGTCTATAAAACAAACGGAGGAAGAAGCCGTGTTTTCGCCTGCCCAGTGGGAAAATGGCATCCGTTATATCAGGGATCAACTAACACTATGAGTTCTTCTTCTTTTTTGAAAAGAACATCTTAATGCGCCACCATGATGTTTTCAGGAAAAAGGCGGCACCCATAGCCGCAGCTACAAGTGCCTGTATCAGGTAACTGCCGCTTCCCGGGTCTACGTATAGAAGGTGCTGTATCATGAAAAATAACTCAGGTTAGTGTTCGGGGTTAATGTTAATACGGTTTCGTACATCAGCCGGATAGTGTTCTCAATATCACTCCGGTGCAGCATTTCAACGGTTGTGTGCATGTAACGAAGCGGAATGGAAATGAGCACAGACGGGCACCCATCGTTGGCATAAGCAAAGGAGTCTGTATCTGTTCCGGTGCTGCGGGAAACTGTCCTTAGCTGCACGGGAATGCCTGCCTTCTCAGCCACATCTTCCACCAGCTGCAAAAGTTTATTGTGTACGGCCGGACCGTAGGAAAGCGACGGGCCCTTCCCGCAGGACGTATCTCCTTCAATCATCTTATTTATCATGGGAGTGGTTGTATCATGCGTTACATCCGTGATGATCGCTATGTTCGGTTTTATACGGCGGGCAATCATCTCGGCACCGCGTAAGCCAATTTCTTCCTGAACGGCATTTACCACATACAAACCAAAGGGAAGCTTTTTTCTTTCTTCCTTCAAGAGACGGGCTACTTCGGCAATCATATACCCGCCGATGCGGTTGTCAAAGGCCCGTCCGATGTAATAATCGTATGCCAGTTCATCAAAGCCATCCTGGTAGGTAACAACGCTTCCGACGCGAACGCCCAGATCTTCAATTTCTTTTTTATTGCGGGCACCGCAGTCGAGGAAAAGGTTTTCAACTTTTGCCGCGGGTTCTTTTTCCGGTGTATTGATACGGGTATGAATAGCCGGCCATCCAAACACGGCTTTCACAGGCCCTTTTTTTCCATGAATGATCACCCTTTGTGCTGGTGCGATCTGGTGGTCCACGCCTCCGTTTCTTTTTAAATAGATCAGGCCTTCATTGGTAATATAATTAACGAACCAGCTGATCTCGTCAACATGTGCTTCAATGACAACTTTAAAGGAGCTTTGTGGATTGATCACGCCAACTGCTGTCCCATAAGGGTCTGTAAACACATCATCAACAAAGGGACGGATATAATCGATCCACAAACGTTGGCCTGTATGTTCAAAGCCAACAGGGGAGGGAGTGTTGATATAGTTCCTGAAAAAAGAAAATGATTCGTCTGTTAAAACCGGGCTGTTCTTTTTTGCTTTTGCCATGCATGAAAATTATCGGGCAAATTTAGCCAAAATGAGCAATGGAGAAGAAAGGGCCATCAACCCATCCAGTAAAAAATAATAGAAATAATCAGAACCGGATTGTTTGGATCGTTCATAAAGCAGGCCCATGAGCAATGACGGAACCATCATCATGGTTAATTCAATCACTGAAAACCATTGGTACAAAACGATGGAAGTAAGCAGCACCAGAAAGAGTGAGGCCCAGAACAAGCGATCCACTCCTTTCAGGCTGAGGTAAGTAACAAGGCTTTTAATGCCCGCTTCACGGTCTTGTTCAACATCTCTTCTGTCGAAAACAATACAGATGGCGTAAATAAAAAATAACCGGTTAATGGCAAATAAAATGTGTTGTATAGAAAGCTCGTTAACTACCAGTAAAGGCAATAGGGTGGTCACATGCATCCAGGCAAAGGCAAGGAAGATGGTTTTTCCAACAGCGATCCGGCGGAGCCATATGGTTAAGGGATGATCGATCTTGGGCGCAGAATATAGAAAGGTCAGCAAAGCCGTTACACCAAGCCACAGCCAATGCTCAAGAAGCAACAGGGAAGTAATTGCGGCGCCGGTTAATCCGAGTATAAATAATAAAAGATGGATGGAGCGGTTCGACAAGTTCCACCTCAGTTTAACGGACGATCTGTCCATTTCCGGCGGTGTAAGATACCAGTGGAAGTTGTAGCTGCAAACCGATCCGCAGAATACAAATGCGTAAAGTTCAAAGGGGAAGGACAGGTCAAAAAGAAGCGCTGTCTGATAAACCATCAACACAGCGCAACAGGCGATAAATAAGCTGGTAAAAATGAAGAAGTCAAGCAGCTTTTTCAGCAA
>DASVSM010000283.1:0-2812 GCA_036388115.1 Flavisolibacter sp. | reverse complement strand
TCCGCTGTAGAAACAGCGGACGATCTAACGATTGCTTGCTATATGAAATAGTTGATTTTATCTTTTTCTACGATTGCCTGCTATTCTAACGATTGCTTCTATTAAAACAACTGACAACACGAAAGTAGACCTGCCAACCATTCCCGCTAAATCAATCTTTACCAGGAATGCCGATGTCAAACGATTTTTAATTACCCCGAAATGCTTGCCAGGCTTGCATTTCACAAGTTTTGATTCCCGATGTCCAAGCGGTCTGCCGATATATTATTTCAGCTAATCCACTCTCTTGAAAAAGCAGAGAAGCGGCATTTCAAACTCTTCATCAAGCGAAACTCATCCAACGAGAACCTCAAGATCATTCAGCTCTTCGACGCGATCGACAAGACAGAAGAATACGATGAAGGGAAGTTGTTAAAGAGGCTTCCTTCTGTTCAAAAAGCACAACTCTCCAATTTAAAGGCACATTTATACAAACAGATATTAGCCAGCCTGCGGCTTTTAAAAAGTGCGGACAGCATCGACCTGCAGTTGAATGAACAGTTTGATTATGCACATATCCTTTATAAAAAAGGATTGTTTCTGCAAAGCCTGAAAATTCTGGAAAAGGCAAAAGAGGTCGCAAAGGCCAATCATAAATTTACTTTTCTGGTACAGATCATTGCACTGGAGAAACGCATTGAAGCACTGCATATCACCCGAAGCATGCAGGACAAGGCGGAACAACTATCGGCCGAAGCAATCCAGGTGAGCCAGCACATTGATGCCGTAGCAAGACTTTCCAACCTTTCGCTGCAGCTTTATAGCTGGTACATTAAAAACGGGCATTCAAGAAACAAAGAAGATGAAACGGCCGTGAAGGCTTTCATGCAAAATCATCTTCCGGAAGATGCCTGGTCAAAAACCGGCTTTTATGAATGCCTTTATCTCTACCAGAGTTATAGCTGGTACGCTTTCATTCGCCAGGATTTTTTGATGTATTACAAATACACCAAAAAATGGGTGAACCTGTTTGAAGACAACCCGCTGATGAAGCGTGTTGAAACAGGACACTACATCAAAGGCCTTCACAATTTGCTGAATGCGCTTTTTGACCTCCGCCACGATGAAAAACTGTTGGATGCCTTACAGGAGTTTGAGGCCTTTGCAAAAACCGAACGGGTGCAGGAGAACGAGAACTTCCGTATACAGTCCTTCCTGTACATTGTTCAGGCCAAGATCAACCATCATTTTCTGACTGGCACGTTCAAAGAGGGTTTGTCCCTGGTGCCCGACATTGAGCAACGGCTGAGCGAATACTCCCTGTTTATTGATCCGCACCGGGTAATGGTATTGAACTATAAGATAGCCACCTTGTATTTTGGCAGCGGCGATTTTGAAACGTCAATTGATTACCTGCAAAAGATCATTAATGACAACGTCGGCCTTCGCTACGACATTCAGTGTTATGCCCGGCTGCAACACCTGTTGGCGCACTTTGAATTGGGTAATTACGAACTGATCGAGTATCTCTCCCGTTCTGTTTACCGGTTCATGGAGAAGATGAAAAACCTGACCCAGTTGGAAGAAGAAATTTTGAAATTTTTACGCCGGTCGTTTTCCCTGTCGAATTTGAAAATGAAACAGGAACTGGAAAAATTTCTTTCTGATATTAAAGGATTTGAGAACAACCCGCTGCAGGCACGGGTGTTTGTTTACCTGGATATCGTATCATGGGTAGAGAGTAAGGTGTATCATCAGCCGTTAAGTCACATTATCCAGGAGAAATACAAAAAGCTTCGGGCGGCGTCTTCTAAGCAAAGAACCACGTCATCTGCCGCATAAACTTTATTTGAAATTACACAAGAAAGGGAAGCCTGCTGCTTCCCTTTCTTGTGTACTGCTTTTAATAAGCCTGTTAAGCCGAATTCAAATTTCTGTTTTAATATGGGAACACAACAGAAGCAGAGCCTGTTCCAGGCACATTAAAATCAATTTCATTCATCGGAACATCCCAATAATCCATATAATTATACACAATTGTGGCATTGGTGTTTACAGCACCGCCAGGCCCTAACACCACTACCCCTGTTCGCTGACAACCTTTACAAGCATAACCAAACCGCCGGTAGTCATAGAAAGCAGTATTCTTAAGGAACAAAGCAATCCTGCGTTCACGATATAATTCATCAAGCGCCTGTGCCAATGTTAATCCTGTTCCGGCCACTGCGGGCAGTTGTGCATTTTGATGAGTTCTTACCTGGTCGATCAATTGCAACCCTGGCTCTATGCTTCCGGTTCTAATAAGTGCCTCGGCTCTTGTTAACGCATTTTCTTCATAAGTGGCACCAACAGGTATTTCTGCTCTTCCGGCCAGTTGTGATACATAATCACCGCCGCTTTCAATAGATACCAGGTCGTACCGTGTTCCATACTGAAAGCCGCGTCCCGACTGGTTAACCGCAGGATTCGATCTCGTTACAACATTTCTTGTCCTGCGTGCATCGCCAGGCTTGAACTCCTGCACCCAGCGTTCGCTCACAAACTCCCAGGCATTGGTTGTTAAGCGGTATGGCGACCAAGCTGTTTGTGCAACAACATCCTGTGCATCTGCCGAACGCATGGTGAAGATTTTGTCTCCGGGGCGAAGACCATCTTGTGTTAGGGTAAGTATGGAATTCCATTCAGCGGTAGTTAGATCGGCCGGCCGTTTGTTCACCAAGATATTTCTTGCTTTGTAGGTATTGATGTGACGCTTCCATTGTGCAGACGTAAAAATGCCGCCATTGCCCACTTTGGTAAAGGAAAGGATCATTTTATCCATCACAAAATTGTA
>DASVSM010000282.1:0-8821 GCA_036388115.1 Flavisolibacter sp. | reverse complement strand
TGTTCCAGGGCTTGTAGCGCCAGATGGCAACGCCTTGTTTTAACCGGGGAATCTTATCGAAGAAAATGCCGGCAAATTGTGCGGCGCTGACGGTATCGCTTAGGCTTACTCCTAAAATGGCAACATTGTTTTTGATGCTTGTTTTTATTTGTCCTTCTTTGCCTGTGCCGACAAAACTTACACCCTTCGTCAGCCGCAGTACCTTGCCGGAACTGATCGCTAGAAAATGCGCTGACGTATCAAACGAAATTTGTGTTTGCGCCGAACAAAAAAGAAAGCAAAAAATAATGGTGATGATGACTGTCTTCATTCTACCGGTCATTCTGGTTTTTATAAAACGTTTTATTTCCTGACTTCACCGTAATTAGCGATGGAACACATTTTCTTTTGTGCAAAACCAGGGAGCGACAACCGCAGGAGCAAAAGAAAACGAACTGGTTTCATGATAGGCAAGTTAATGGGTTTGCAAAAGTTTGATGTGGCAGAAATTGTTGAACTTTATTCATCCGTCTTGAATGGAGAAGCGGGCAATCCTTCTTTGTTATACAAATTCACCGGCGGGTTCTTTGCCCATCCATAACGGACTGCTGAAGGATTGGAAACTTCCGCACTGGAAAGAATAATCGTGGCTCCTTCGATCACCGCATTTGCATGCACAAATTTTTTATCCGGACCGGCAATGGCAAAGCCTTTCAAGGTATCACCTTTCATCATCAATCCAGTGCCTGTGTGTTTAAATTGCAAACGAACTTTGCTGCCTTCCACTTTCATCTTGTCAAATAATGGTCCTGAGTAAACAACCTTCTGCTTGTACACTGTACCCAGTGCCGCCAGTGCCAAACGTTTGCCGATGTCCTGTTTGTTTTTCGGATGAATATCATTCGGATCGCCGGGATTGGCATTGTCAATGGCAACTACCATCGCCGTGTTAGGAATGGAAAGGTTTTGTAACTGCGCATGTCTTACCGTTACCATCTGGTCGTCTTTCACGGGTTCGGTCACCAGCTTTTGATGATTGGCCAACTGCACGTAGATAAACGGGAATGCGCCACTACCCCACTGCGCCCGCCAGTCGGTAATGAGTGTTTCCATGATGTCGCCATAAATCTTTGCTGTCGGTCCGTTCGATTCGCCCTGGTACCACAACGCACCTTTTATAGCGTAAGGAACCAGTGGTGCTACCATGCCATTCCACAACACATAAGGGTTGTGCTGGTCAACAGCAGGGTTCGGGTTTCTTGGCCCTCTTACTTCATCTTTGCCTTCCGCTTTTGCCTTTGCGGCATCTACCTTCCATTTCTCGTAAGCAAGGGCATATTTCCGCTGCCCGGCCGTATCTGCGTAATAACGTTTCAGCTTTGCATGAAAGGTATCCAACAGGTAAGTAAACTTTGGATTTGCTTCCAGCGCTTCTTTGCGTATCCATGCTTCAGCGGTGCTGGCGCCAAAAGCAGTGGTGATCAATCCAACAGGCACTCCTAACTTCTTTTGAATATCTCTTGCAAAAAAGTACGCGGCTGCCGACATGTGACCGACCGTTTGAGGAGATACAACTTCCCACTTTCCCTTTACTTCATTCTGCAGCTTTTCATTGGGTGTAAAGTCAACATCAAAAAAACGGATGGTGGGATAGTTGGCGCCTGCCACTTCTTCCTTTTCGTTGAACACACCGCACCAATAGCGGTCTTCACGGGCAACGGTCATATCCATATTAGACTGGCCGGAACATACCCACACTTCTCCTACATAAACATCGTTTAAAACGATTGTATTCTTACCCGAAACAGTTAAGGTGTACGGCCCGCCGTAAGCCAGCTTGTTCAAAGAAATTTTCCACTGTCCATTAGCATCTGCAGAGGTGGTAACCTTTTGTTTTAAAAAACTGACCGTGATCTTTTCAGCCGCATCTGCCGTTCCCCATACGGGCACTTTTGTGCCTTGTTGCAATACCATGTGGCTGCCAAACGGACTGGCCAGCTTTACATCGGCATAAACAGAAAGAGCAAAGAACTGAACGAGTAAAGCCAGGGTGTACTTTCTTGTTTTCATCATTTTATTGAACCGGGATTTTGATCACGCTGAAGGATAAAGGTTGTATGGATATTTCTCCTTTGATCTTGACTGTTTGCTCGACCGGGGCAACGGCCTGCGGCGCTTCCAAACTATTTACCGCAAGTTTATCTTCTGACATCAGCACTTCCATCTTTGCTTCTTTTTTAGCCGCTTTTGCACCTTGCAAGTCAATAACAATTGCGGAAGGGGAAGAAGAAGCGTTGACGATCTTGATAATAAGTTCCTTTGTTTTTTTATCTACTACTGCGCTGGCATAAAGCGAATCTTTTCCGCTGAGTGCAAGGCCGTTTTCCAACACAGGAACCACATGCGTTCCTTTATTCACCGAGAACAATTTCTGCACATAATAATTGGGCGTTCCATACGAACGAAGGTTATCAAACCAGATCAGGTCCGGCGTCCATTGCCAGGCATCCACATGGGCAAACAATGGTGCGTAGGAAGACATGGTGACGACATCGGCGTTGCGTTCCAGACCGGTCATAAAAGCTGCTTCCGACAAAGCGCATTGCCAGCTATTACGGTTTTCCGCACTGGCAATACCACGGCTTTGCGCTGCATATTCACCGGCAAAAACTTTGGGTCCTTTACGGTCGTAATTGTCGTAGCGATGGGCATTTTGCAAAAACCATTCAGGCCGCTGATAATAATGTTCATCAATCAGGTCGACATTCATTTTTGTAAATTCCTTCCATGCATAATCAAACCTGGCGCCATCAGCCGAAGGGCCGGCGGCGGCTACCAACTTGATCTCCGGATGCTGCTTCTTCAATACCTTTTCAAATGCAGCAAAACGTTCAACGTATTGTTCATCCCATTGCTCGTTGCCTACACCCATGTATTTTAAATTGAAGGGCTTCGGATGGCCCATATCGGCACGAAGCTTTCCCCATTTAGTAGTAACAGCACCGTTGGCAAACTGGATCAGGTCAAGGGCATCCTGCACATAAGGGTCCATCTCATTCATCGCTACCACTTCACCGCTGTTATACTGGCAGGCCATGCCGCAGTTTAAGATTGGCAGCGGCTCCGCTCCTACGTCTTCTGATAATTGGAAATATTCAAAAAAGCCAAGGCCGAATGTTTGATAATAATCCGGTGTGGAGCGGTGGCGGAACTCCGTGTTCCAGCGGTTCACCAATACTTTTCTGTCATCCACTTTACCCACTGTTTCTTTCCATTGATAACGGGTGGTAAGATCGCGGCCTTCCACAATACAGCCACCGGGAAAACGAACAAAACCGGGTTTCATATCTGCCAGCAATTGCACCAGGTCGGAACGCAAACCTTTAGAACGGGACTTCCATGTAGCCGCCGGAAAAAGAGAAACGGCATCCAGATCAACCATGCCTTTGCCGGAGAACAAAATATTCAGGCTTCCTTTGAAGGAAGTGTCTGTTGACGTGATGGAAAGATTGTGCTGCTTCCACTCCGGCGTCAGGTTTGAAATAGTGCCGGAGCCTAATTTTTTTCCTGATGAACTAACCAGTTCAACCGTCATCTGCACATCGCCTTCACCCTTTCTTGCCAGTACAGAAAAGTTGTAGGTCTCCGCTTTAATACCCATGCCGCGAAAGCCTTCATTGGTGAGGCCATAGTTGTTGGCCGCGTCGACTTTTATATTGACATAGCGTTGGGTCTGTTTACCATGAGAGACGATCAGAATTTTGCCGGCCCCGCCCTTTTTTGCTTCTTTCCATCCCATCATAGGTGCTGGAAATTCAAAGGAACGATTCTTTACCAACTCCGCATAAAGACCGCCATCGGCAGCAAAGTTGATGTCTTCGAAAAAGATGCCCCACATGGTTGGTGAAACTTCGGCACCAATGTTACCGGCATGCACGGTTAACTTTTTTTGAGCGAAGAGAGAACAAAAAGAGAAAAGGAGAAAAAGAGAGAGATGAAGCTTTTTCATTTATTTTTTAGATTTTAACTGCAATGAACTGTCGTTGATTTCAAACTCGAAATTCTTTAAAAGATTGATAACTTCTGCGCCAGCCAACAATACCGGGCCGTAGCCGTGTGCCGCAAAAACATTCACCGGCCGGTAGTAATAGAACGCCGGATCGAAAGCCATGCCGGTACCAACGCAGGTTCCTTCCACCTGGCCTTTTTCGTTCACTTTTGTAGCCACTGCATTCCAGGCAAGCAAGGCTGCAGGCGCATAGGCCTTTGCATCAATCCAGCCTTTATTGACGGCTCTTGCAAAACAATATGCATAGATAGCCGTTGCCGATGTTTCCAGATAAGAATCGTTCTTATCTAATAACTGATGCCAGAAACCCTGGCCTGTTTGAAAAGAAGCAAGGCCCTTTGCATGTGCCTGCAGTTGCTGCAACACTTTAGGCCTGCCGGGATGCGTCTCAGGCAATACATCCAGCAGTTCCACCATGGCCATAATGGCCCAGCCATTTGCCCTTGCCCAATGAAACTCCGGGTGTTCCTTCATTTCTTCTACCCATCCGTGCATGTAAACATTCAGGTCTTTATTGAACATGCGGTTAGAAAACTGCACGACCTGTTTTACTGCATCGTCGTAATATTTTTTATCGCCGGTAAGTTTGCCCATTTGCGCAATGGCCGGAACAGCCATGTATAAATCATCCAGCCACAAGGTATTTTTCTGCGGACGGTTGCGGGCTAACGTGCCATCGGGAAAACGAAATTCTTTTGTGGAGATGTAAGCCATATAATTATCTATCAGGGGCCTCAGGTTGGCGGCGCCGCCTGCACGCAAGGCTTTGATCATGGCGGCACAAACAGCGCCTGCATCGTCTAAAGCACGGGGGTCAATCGGCGCCTTTAATGGATTAGAGCCCTTCGGATATTTTTGATACAAAGCTTTGAAGGCAGGCAACGAGGCTGCAATAAATTCAACCCGCTTGTTTGTATAATCTGAAAACTTTTTGTCGCCCGTGGCTGCACCGGCTTCCAGCATGCCGCTGTAGGTAACTCCCCACTCGTAGCTTGTTAAGCGAAAGTCGCCGGGTTTGACGATGGTATTTGTATCAATGTCGTTCAATGATGTTACGGGATCGTTTGAGCGGCGGTTAACAAACTGGGCCGGTGTTACTGCATCGAGGTAATTGTACACACGGTCCAGTGTGGCTTTTACCGCTTCCATTTTGGGTGCGCCGTAAGGTGTAGGGTAATCTACTTTCATGGCATGCAGCGGTGCGGTAACATCGTTGCCTTTTTGGGCTAAGAGTTGAAAAGAGAGAAAGAAAAAAAAGAATAGGCTTTGAATTCGTATCATGATAAAATATTGGCTGTTAGTTCAACAATTTCTGGCTGATGTGTGGTGCAAATTAAGTTCTGTTTCTATTTGGTTGATAAAATACAAAAGGCAGGTACTTTATTCCCCGCCTTTTGTTCTAACGATTGCTTGCATATGAGAAAGATAACCGGGGTTTTCCGGAATGTCTTATTGTTTTACCGATTGTTGCTGTTGAAAAATACCTGAAGCAGGAAACACTTCAATGATTGACGAGAAGGGTTCTTTTCATCATATAACAGCAATTCTTTGTTCGCTCTAAATTATTTTTCCTTTTGTAAACCATTATCCTGTGCTATCCTGACAATAAACGCTAATCAAAAAAATAGGGCAGGTAAAAACCTGCCCTGAACGATTGCTATGCTATGTGAGAAAGATTAATAACCGGGGTTTTGGTAAGCTTTTCTTGCCGCTGCATCAATAAACTTTCCGGATTCGTCCGTTAGTTGAATAAGGTAAGCATTGGGCCACGGGCGAAACGTATGATGCTTTTGCATTTGTCCTTTACCGTTGCCATTCTGCCCGTTGCCATTTGCTGTATTGAAAGCAAGGGGCCAGCGGCCGGTTAATGGCGATGCCATCTGATTTAGGTAAATGGTACGTTCGTATAAAATTCCTGCGTTGTGCTGGTCTTCCCAGGCAAGCCCTTCTGACAAAAATTCACGGGCTTTTTCATTGTAAATAAAATGAACAAACATGTCTGCTTTTGAAGAAACCGTTGGAATATAACCTTCTGCTGTTGCTTCCGGTGTACCGGGTGTGAAATGATTTTCAGTAACCCGGATTGCATTAACGGAACTTCCATTCGCGGCATAAGGAACTGCTCTTTCAGCAGGAGTTAGAGTGGAAGATTTTGGTTCCCATTCTACAAGAACATTGGGGCGGTTCTCTCCGGACTTATAGGCTGCCCGCTGACGAATTATATTTATATCGTTCAATGCCAAAGCATATTGGCCTTTCCGGCCGTAGGCTTCTGCGCGGATAAGATATGTTTCTGCCAGCCGCATTAATATGGCGTCCCGTGTTCCGGCTTCGCTGTCGAAATTGGCTTCGGCAGAACTGCCACCCCTTAATGGATCAACGTGTTTTTTGGAGGAGAGATAAGGCGCTGGTGCTCCGGTATTAAGTCCCAGATTGCTTCTGGTGTGTGATAGCCTGTAATAATAATTCCCAGTTACCGATGAACGTACCCAACGGACAATAAACTGGTAAGGCAAGCTCATGACCATGGTGGAATCAAGTGCCTCATCTCTCTGGTTTTCGAGGTAAATGAGAGCCCGCTTTCCAGGTGTAGCTCTTGGCGAGCCAGCAGTAACCGCTGGCTCGCCAGCGGGCCTGTTGGCATTCCACCAGGCGGCTGCAGGAGCACTCCAGGTGAATGATCCGGCGGCATTGCTGATGTATTCATACTGAAAGGTTTTATAATAACGGGAATCGTGAATTTTATCCCTGAAATTATCATATCCGAAATCGGTTGGCTTAAACACGCCAAACGGACGTCCGTATGCCATGGACCTTGTTACACCTGTTTCATTGGTATAGTTTCCGGTATGATAATTAACAGAGCGATTTCCAAACCGGGCATGAAGAGAGCTGGTATTAATATCAAATTGAGCAGACCAAAGCACTTCTTTATGTGGTGTTGTTTCGGAAATTTTCGGATCAAATAATGTCCAATAATCAGGTGCAAGCCCCCCGGCCCCAACACCGTTTATTACTTCGGTAGCGATGGTAATAACCGAATCAAGATCGGTAAGTACATTCCCTTTATAGAGCATTTTCAGATGCGTTTCAGTGCTGTTTTGGAATCCCGCTGCCTGGGCCCGATTTAAATAAAGCTTGGCCAGAAAATGTCCGGCAGCCCATTTTGTAACACGTCCTCTTTCCGCCGTTGTTGCGGGAAGTATTTGATAGGCTTCCCGCATATCAGCAATGATCTGTTTGTAGATGTCTTCCAGTTTTGATTTCGGAAAGTGATAGATGCCGTTATCTTCTCTTCTCGCTGTCAGCAGCAGCGGAACATCTCCAAGTTGGTTTGATATAAGGTAATAAGCCCAGGAACGCAAAAACAGCACTTCCCCTCTGCGCATTTTTCGGAATGTTTCGTCAGATCCGAATTTTCCTGGTTTTATATTATCAATAATGTCCAATGCAATATTGCAGTTATTGATTTGTGGGTAGGCACCCATTGGTGCAAATCCGGTGTTCCCTTGTGGCGCCCCAAGATAATTATTGATATTGCCGGCTATGTTGCTTAAATCGCTGCCATATACCGCATTGGACAAAGTAGCATAGGTATTATTGGCATTCATGTAAGCGTCTGTTTCGGTTTCCGACAGCCTGGCGCCACTGGCATCCCATTCATGTTTTATCCGTGCAAATACATAGAGCCCATTTATTAAAGAATTAAGACCATTTTCATCATTATAATAATCCTGTGTAAGATTGGATATCTGCTTTTCGTCCAAAAACTTTTTGCACGACACCATCAGGCCTGTTACTATCACTATCAGAATGAGAATATATCTTTTCATGATTTTTTTTTAATTAGATCAAATCGTTTAGAACCCAACCCGTAGACCAAATACAAAGCTCTGGGGAAGAATTGTATTGTTGTTTACGCCACCCAAGGGGCTTGCAGTGATGGTGCCGCCTGACGACTCGGCAGTCCAGTTGGTTTCATCATCAGGGTTAATTCCCATCTTCACGATGTCGCCGCCAAACAGGAAAGGATTAAGTACCTGCACGTTCAATTGAAAATTCTTCATTTTGGCTCTTCCAATCAATTTGGCCGGCAAATCGTATGTAAGTGAAATATTGCGTACTGCCACAAACGAACCATCATGAAATTGCATAGCTGCCGACGCATTCTGTACGCCTGTATTTCCCAACATCCGAATCGGCCAACGGCCATCCTGCTTATCCCATGACCAAACATCCTCTTCCACGCGGCCGAAGTTTCCAGGGTATCCGCCAAAATAGGTTTGGCCTATGCGGGCATAGATAAATGAACTTAGTGCCAGCCCCTTATACTTGAATGTGTTAGTAATGCCTCCAAACCATTTTGGCCTGGGGGTTCCCCGGATAACAAAATCTTCGGCAGTGATCTTGTAATCTCCGTTCCGGTCAACAACCTTTACCGTACCTGGCCTGAAAGTATGACCACCGCCAGCCGGAGCAGCGGCATTGAATTTGGCCATTTCTTCCAACTCTTTGCTGCTGCTTCCCCAGATGCCGGCAGCCTCAAGTTGGTAAAACACCTGTGTAGGCTGGCCAATAAAGAGCCGGTTGGCAAGAAGGTCTTGTTTTCCATTGATCAATTCCACAATTTCTTCCCTGTTACGACTAAAATTGAGGTCGGTGCACCAACTGAAGTTTGCGGTTTGCATATTGAGAGATGATAATGTGATTTCTATCCCCTTGTTCCTTGTTTTACCGATATTCATTAGTTTTTCGGCATAGCCGGTAGGAGCA
>DASVSM010000281.1:0-2713 GCA_036388115.1 Flavisolibacter sp. | reverse complement strand
TGCTTTGGTCAGAACCCGGTTGCTCCGCTATTATCCCGGTTTAAGCAGCGGCCAAACAAAAATGCAACTGACTTTAGGCAATATCCGCAGCATCCGCGTTACGCTGATTGGCGCTATCAACCGGCCCGGCTCTTATACCCTGCCTTCTCTTGCAAGCCTTTTCAATGCCTTATACGTTAGTGGCGGACCGGCTGAAAACGGCTCGTTCAGAAATATCGAATTGATTCGTGGAAACAAGGTGATCCAGGTTGCCGACCTATATGATTTCCTTGTAAAAGGTGACCTGAGTGGTAATATGCGATTGGAAGACAATGACGTGATTCGTGTTCCATTTGCCAGCCTGATGGTAACCCTAAACGGTCAGCTTAATCGCCCAGGAATTTTTGAATTGCATGAAAACGAAAGCCTCAAAGAGGCCATTTCTTTTGCCGGCGGTTTTAAAAGCAAAGCTTTCAAAGGGCGCATTACCGGCAGTCGGTATGGCGATTTTGATAAAAAGGTGCTGGATGTTTCCGGTGATCAATTAGGAGCTTTCAAACTGCAAAACGGTGATGAATTTTATATAGATTCAGTGGTGAATCGCTACCAGAACCGTGTAGTGATAGATGGCGCCGTATTTAAGCCCGGAGCTTATGCTCTTGAAAATGGCATGTCATTAAAACAGCTTATTTCTAAGGCACAGGGCTTAAAAGAAGATGTTTTCACAGGACGGGCACTGGTGGTTCGTACCCGTCAGGACTTGTCGAAAGAATATTTAGCGGTTGAATTAAGGCCCATTATTACTGGTCAGGCAGACGGGCTACTGCTGCAAAAAGAAGACAGCATCCATATTGCTTCCCTGTTTGATTTAAAAGATACAACTACCGTAACTATCAATGGTGCGGTACGCAAGCCGGGAAGTTTTCGCTACGACGATGGCCTTTCCCTGAAGTCGCTTATTTTAAAAGCCGAAGGCTTTTCTGAAAATGCAACTGGGACAGGCATTGAAATTTCGCGTCGGAAAAGAGATATTGCTAATACGCCTGGCAGCAGTATTGTTGAATTGATAGCTGTTAACGGTGACAAAGAGCTTTCAGGTAGTTCGACAGACATTGTACTAATGCCGTTCGATATCATTACAATCAAAGAAGACCCTTTTTATAAAAAACAGATCAGCGTAAAAATTACCGGTGAGGTGTTGATGCCATCAGTATATACGCTGCAAAGCCGTGAGGAACGTCTTAGCTCCCTGATCAATCGTGCCGGTGGCCTGCTTTATACAGCTAATACAAGCGGCGCTAAACTGATCAGAAAGAGAAAAGAAATCATTGATACGACAGAGATCAAACGCCTTTTCACCTCTGTTGTAAAAGACACGACCAAAAACAAAATTGATATTCCGGAAAAGAATACAACGGATGTAGCAATTGATCTGAATTACATTTTGAAACATCCGGGTAGTGCAGACGACATTACATTGGAGGAAGGTGATGAGTTGATGATTCCACGTATCAATAATACGGTGAGTGTGAACGGCGAGGTTTTCCGTCCGGTGGATGTGATGTATGAGAAGGGCAAATCCATGACGGATTACTTGTCTGATGCGGGTGGTGTAACACAAACGGGCAAGGAAAAGAAAGCTTTTGTGATTTATCCGAATGGTAGGTCTGCAAAGATTACTAGGACGTTGGGAATCTTTGCAAGCTATCCGAAAATTGAGCCGGGCTCACAGATTTATGTGCCGCAAAAACCGAAGAAAGATGGGATTGATTTAGCGAAAGCAGGGATATTGGTTTCAGCGTTTACGGCGTTAATTACGGGGATTTCGTTAATAAGAAAGTAGGAAGAAAGTTCTTAAGAAAATGAATATTTCAGATGAAATTAGTTACAGGTATTCGACCAAAAGTTGACTATTTAAACGACTAACAGCATTAAACCAGCCTTATGGATAGCTGTGCGATTGTTTCTGACATATAGGTTTTTTCATTGCGATAATACTGTACTGCCAGATAAAGTTTTTACAATGAATCCAAATAATGAAGATAGTTACTCACTTGGTGACCTTATAAAAAGTGTAAAGAAGTTTTCGCACTATCTCCTTAAAAAATGGTGGATATTACTATTGGCAGCGTTTGCCGGAGGAGTAGTGGGATTTATTTATTACAAGAATATACAAAAGCCAAAGTATGAAGCGATTTGCACATTTATTTTGGAAGAAAAGCAAAGCAGCGTAGGTGGGTTAAGCGGCCTTGCATCACAGTTTGGATTTGATATAGGTGGGCTCGCAGGGGGAGGGAGCCTATTCGCGGGAGATAACATTCTTGATATTCTGAAGTCCAAAAGAATTATTCAGAATGTTTTGCTTTCAAAAGTTGATAGTTCAAAAGGAGCCACAAGTGAAACATTGGCTGATGTTTTCCTTGATTTTAGCGGATGGAAAAACGCATGGATAGCTGAACAGCAAGAGGAGATTGGGTTTTATAATACGAAGCCTGGCGGGTATTTATCCTTGCAACAGGATAGTATTCTGAACCTCATTCATGAATTTATTCTCACGAAATCACTGACTACGGAACGCCTTAATAAAAAAGGCTCTATTATTAAGGTAGTAATAACCGCTGCAAATGCCAACTTCGCCAAACTTATGTCTGATCGCATAATTGATGAGTCAAAATTATTTTATATTACTATCAAAACAAATACTTCTCAGCAGAATGTGAACCGTTTGGAAAGA
>DASVSM010000280.1:0-5719 GCA_036388115.1 Flavisolibacter sp. | reverse complement strand
ATGAGGCGGGGATTTATACAAATGGTGGCGCCTATTCGTTTCTAAACCTGGTGATCTACCTTGTGGAAAAATATTACGACAGGCAAACAGCTATTTTTTGTGCCAAGGTATTTCAGATTGAGATCGACCGGCAAAGCCAGTCTCCCTTTAGCATCTTTACCGGCCAGAAGTCGCATGGCGATGAAGTGGTTCAACAGGCGCAAGCTTATCTTGAAAAGAACTTACACGAACGGCTTTCGGTTGAACAGTTGTCCTCGCAGTTTGCGGTGGGCCGGCGGAACTTTGACAGGAGGTTTATGAAAGCAACCGGCAATACACCGGTTGAATACGGGCAACGGGTAAAAATAGAAGCGGCCAAGAAGGCATTTGAAACAAGTCGCAAAACCATCAACGAAGTGATGTACGAAGTGGGTTATTCCGATGCAAAAGCCTTTCGGGAATTATTCAGAAGGCTGACCGGGATGTCGCCGCTGGAATACAGGAGTAAATACAACAAAGAAGCAGTGGTTTCATAGAGCTTTGCAGGCAACGGTTGTTATTAGCATAACGCCCATTGTCTGCATGCTTATCCCCTTATTTACTGTCTTCATTTTTCGCTCCTTTCAGCAAGGCGAAAATCGCCATTGCATGTCCGTGGCCAAGTGCAAAATCATCTTTCAGCCACGTTACAATTTCGCCTGCTTTCACACCTGGTTTGATCTGGCTGTTTTGGGTAAATCCCTTTTTCTCTGCCAGCTTTCTAAAATCATCCGGGCCTTTGCCTGTTTTTTCTTTTATGTTAGCCAGGTACGCCTGAAATGACATAGTTGTTTGTTTTAAATGTTGGTTCAAAATGGTTTTGCTGCTGTTTCAGCCTTGCATGAAAAACGTAAGAAATAAGCAAAATTGCAAGAAAGAACAGCGGAAGAATGGTTTGCAGGCCAAAGCCATCAACTGCCCAATGGCTGATGCAGGCAAAGGCGAAGACAAAGGCAAAACCGGCATAACTCCATTCCCTGATGCGCTCCGGTATTTTAGGGACGATAAGTGCCAGTGCACCAAGAACCTTGAAAGCAACAAAAGCATTTCCAAAATATTCCGGGTAGCCCAGATGCTGGATGCCTTCTTTAGCAAGTTGGGTTTGCGATGTCAGGGCCGGCAGAACGCCTTCAAACAGGAATATTATCGCTGTTGCTGACCAGTAAATGATGCTGATTTTTTTTGTGGTTGCCATAACTTTTTGTTTTAATGATGACACAAAGTTGACCCATAAAAAAGAGTTTTATGGGGTGTCATCCGGGCAAGTTAGAGGGGTGTTTACGGCAAATTAGAATGTTCATTGTCCCTTGAAGTGTTTTGGTATTTCCGGTCGATCCTTTTCTACCAACGAGCCATCTGCAGCAAGGGGTAAAAGGCCGGAAGCAAGTATGATTATAGCTTCTAAAATTCTTACTTCAGCCTTTCCAGCACGCCTTTTCGTTTGACGATATTTTTATAATCCCATTGTATGTCTGTCGCTTTTTGAAGCCAGCGTTCCAGGTCCTTTTTGTTGATCTGTTGCGCTGAAATATAGCGGGCATCTGCCACTTTGAAACTGCCTTCATTTTGAAGGCCCTCTTCATCAAACGACTGGCCGCTCCAGAAGAGCAGGCGAACAGAAGCTTTTAATTTGCTATAGCCAACAATAGGGTTGCCCTCCAAAAACCAGACGGGATGCCGGTGCCAGATCTTGCTTTCTGCTTGCGGCAGGTAGCGGGTTATCTCCTTTGAAAGAACATTGCAGATTTCTTTGTCCGCTGTTGATTGCAGATCATTATACGCTTGTATCTCCTGGTTCATTGGTTATAGTTTAAGGAAAGATGACTAAGCCATTGCTAGATTTTTACGGCCGTTCCTGTAGCTACCACCATCAACATGCTGCCGCCGCTGCCAACGGTTTCAAAGTCAAGGTCGATGCCGACAACGGCATTGGCGCCCATGTTCGCAGCTTTTATTTCCAGCTCTCGCAGGGCATTCATCCGGGCTTCTTCAATCACTCTTTCGTAGGTGCCGCTGCGGCCTCCTACAATGTCGCGTATGCCGGCAAAAAGGTCCTTTATAATGTTGGCGCCGATGATGGCTTCCGAGGTAACAATGCCGATGTATTTTTGGATTGGCTGTCCTTCAATGGTGGGAGTGGTAGTGAGTAACATAAATATTTGTTTGAAGGAAGATAGGAAAATTGGCGATGCGTGACGCCTGATGATTCATGCATTGAACGGGCCTTGGTGGCAAATAGTCACAGGCTCAATCCAGTGATCCAATGGGTTGACGAACACTTCAAATTGCAGGGAACTCATTATGTACGGCACCCGGTTCTACAATGAATGTCTTTACACTTTCGGCAGCTTGTACCCGTTGTAGTATTCCTTCATCAGGTATTGCTTGTTAATATCCTTGTTGGTAAACGCATGTTTTGCATCGTCCCATTCCAGCTTTTTGCCGCTGCGGAATGCGATGTTGCCCATTTGCGATACGGTGGCAACGTGTGCCGCTGCCTGAATAGAACAATTCAGGTCATCCATCTTCCGCGACTTTACCACGTCCACAAAGTTTTGCATGTGCTTGTCCAGTCCGACGTCGGAAGGCTTTACCAAAGGCTTTGAAACCTTGTTTTTGCTTTGGCGTTCTTCAATCACCTGCCAGCCGGCCCGGTTTAAAATCAGTGTGCCGTTATTGCCGATGTAGGCAATGCCGTGGTCCAGCCCGTAAGAGCCGTTGTCGATGCCCATGGCCGAATCCCAGACCATGTTGAAACCGTCGAACTCGTAAAGCGTGGTGAGAGTATCTGGTGTCTCTTCGTACAAATCAGGGTAAGCAAAACGGCCGCCAAGTGCCGATACTGACTTTGGTACCGGCGACTTCATGCCGAGCAGGCCGTAGTCTATCAGGTGCACGCCCCAGTCGGTCATCAGTCCGCCTGCATAATCCCAGAACCAGCGGAAGTTAAAATGAAAGCGGCTGCTGTTGAAGGGCCTTGCCTGCGCGGGGCCGAGCCAGGCTTTATAATCTACGCCGGCTGGCGGGGCGCTGTCGGGTACTACCGGACCAGGTTTCATCCAGCCCTGGTAGCACCAAACTTTTACGGTGCGGATATTTCCCAGTTGTCCGCTTTGCGCAAAATCCACCGCATCGCGGAAATGCTGCTGACTGCGTTGCCATTGGCCGGCCTGCACCACCTTGTTGTAGCGTTGTTGCGCGGCTACCATCGTCCTGCATTCTTCGATGGAATTTCCCACGGGCTTTTCCACATACACGTCTTTGCCGGCGGCTACCGCATCAATCATCATCAGCGCATGCCAGTGGTCCGGCGTGCCGATGATGACGGCGTTCACGTCCTTATCGTCCAGCAGCTGCCGGTAGTCGCTATAAGACTTTACTTTAGCAGCATCTACTTTTAAGGCAGCCAGTTCGCCCATCCGTTTATCAATCACGTTCTTGTCCACATCACAAACAGCCACGAGGTTCACTCCCGGAATTTTCAAGGCGGCTTTTACGTTGGCCCAGCCCATACCATTAATGCCGATGGCACCGAAGTTCAACTGGTCGCTTGGGGCCACGGCTTTTTTAAAAATGGCAAAGGCAGGTGTGTTGAATGCGGATAATAGCAAGCTGCCGGCGGCAAGCGAAGCGGAGGTTTGAACAAATTTCCTGCGGGAGGTCATGATAAATGAATTGTGTTGAAAAGATAGGGCATAAGAAACAAAAACAGCGCAGCGGAAAAGAAAGTTTCTTGTGGCCGAAGAACAAGGACGGTTGGTGACCGGCACTTATCGGGACAATGGAACGGCCGACCAGCGGGCGGTATTCACCTGTCTTTTCCAATCACTTTCCCGCAAAATTGCTTTTTCAAAATGCGGGAGAATTTAAAAACCCTGGCATCGATCACTTGTGAGAACCCAGTAATAAGGGGTGCCTAAGCCATTGTTGCTTCCAGCATTTTCATTGATCATCCGCTAAAAAAGCAGGAGATGAGACTGAAGTACACAGCGGTCAAAACAAAGACAGGCTGGAAGGTAATGGACGTGGGTGTTGTTGGTAGTTCCATGATGGTTGGGATTCGTGACGACCAGGTGCAACCGCTGTTGAAGAAAGGTGGATGGGCGAAGTTGCTTGATGCAATGCAGAAGGAGGATGCAGAGTTGAAGTAGCGATTATGCAGAAAGACCTGAATCCGACCTTCAGTCCAGCAATTCTATAGCGTGAGCACTACGGATCGCAGTGATAGCTATTTAGATAATTTCTTATTGAAATACTGCTTTAGATCATCCCCTACAGTTCTGCCTTTATAATAATTATCAAAGTTTACTTCTTGTATCTCCTGCCCAGTTTCGGGGTCCTCGTAGGTTCTGAAATAGAAAGTGTTAGCAGGCTGCTTTCTAACATAATCTTCAAACCCAAACCATAAATTTAAAACTTGATCGCTCGCTGCTTTTACGCTGATTTCAAACTCGTTCTCAGACAACTTTATATCCTGAAATTTTTTTGTTATTATGCTTACTAATGCAACCTTGCCGTATCGAAGCCCATAACCGTATTGCGCTTGCCCAAATCTATTATTTACGTCGCGTTCGAATTTCCTCTGAATTTCATTTAGATACTCGAAAGCCTTGAACCCGAAAAAGTATTTTCTATAGTTTCCAGAATCAAATAAATCATTGAATGAATCTTTCATGAATATCTGCCTCGAACTTGCTCGTCTTGCTTGGCCTGGATTACCATTAATGGAAATACATAATCTTAAAAAGCCCTCTCTTTCAATTACTTTATGCCTATCAATATATTTATTCCGAATTCCATCTCCGAATTCTCCTCTCTTTCTTTCATAGAAGTAGCCAAAATCTTTAAAAATTTTTTCCTGTAGCTCAATTTGAATTTTCTCATTTGATCTTCGGTCAGCTTCTGTTACTTCGGTTTGGTCATTTGTTGCTTTCGAAATTGCTTCAATAAGTAAAAGTTTTTCTTTTTCCTCAATTTTAGCTTCGCCATCCTCACTAAAAGTGATAACTTTTAAGAAGACTTCTTTATTGTCGAAAACATCAAGTGGTTGGCCCATGAGGATTTTTTCCTCATAGATACGACTTAAAGTAAACGCTGTTTGACCACCGTTAATAATCTGAGGATTCGTAACAAGTACTTCGGCTTCTCCTTTTCTACCAACCCTATCACTGTAATATGTGCTGTCTGAAAGCATTGTAATCCCATTGTTAAAGAGAGCAAATTCATTTGAATCCTTTGTCGTTATAGATTCTTGAATTCTCTTGTTCACTGACCCAGCAGACAATTCCAAATAGCTTCTGGGATTAAATTTTAGCACTGAGTTCTTGTACTTATATAGAATCTTGGCTATTTCAATTGTAGGTACAAACAATGCAGTAATGTTGCATTCCCCCAATTCAGTGTCAACATAATAATCAATTCTGTTGCCTGCACTTTTGGAATTTACATTTATTGATATTTTAAGTTCTTTGGGGTTGAATAATGTACCAGACACTACTGGAAAAACCAACTCATTATAACAACGATCATAGTCAAAAATTTCTGTTGGGAAAAGGGTAATGGGGCGTATTTTGTCTTTAAACTTATCTTTTAGATTGGCAAGGAGAATAACTACTTCCTTATATTTCGTATAGTCATCTATCAATTGAATCTCCTTGATTAGATTTTGAATTTTTTTGTTGTAAGGCTTCTTATTGGTATA